>NZ_CP040840.1:2180000-2190000 GCF_006874765.1 Leptospira weilii | reverse complement strand
CCTTCCGAGATTCCTTTTGCCTTGAACGTTGTGAAGATTTTTTTTCCGGAAAAGTACGAAGTTTGGAAATTAGGAACCGGAAATCATTGGAAAATTCTTCCCACTCAAGGAAGAGCTTGGATGCTGATCCTTCGAGAATGGGAGGGATTTCCTTCCGGTTCTCTCCAATCTCTTGTGAAAGATTTATTTCCGGATTATAAGGACTTGGTTCTTCCGGAATTTCGGGGTTTGAAAACGATTGGCGGCGAAAGAAAAGAAATCGTTGCCGGAAACCCTCTTACTATTCGTTATTTTCTTTTGGAACGAAAAGGAAAGTTCGTATCGATTTATCTTTGTTTCGATTCCGAAAACAAAACCGTTTCCGTTTTCTTTCAAGACCCGAAACATTTTCTGAAACCTCTCTTCTCAGATTCTTTTTGATCCTTTGAGAGAAATTCACTTAAAGAACGAGACTTCACGAAAATACTGGAGACACTCCGGGCCTATAGCTCAGTTGGTTAGAGCGACAGACTCATAATCTGCGGGTCAGAAAAACTCAGCGGATGCCTCTCTAAAAACTCAGATCTCGCTTCCCATAGGGCGCTCGATAAATCGGCATCCATCTTCTGGGCCCAACGAGTAAAAAAATCCTTCCTTAAACTCAAATTCAAATCGTTGAATTTTAGTTCTTTGAGAGAAATTCACTTGAAGAACGAGACTTCCCGAAAACACTGGAGACACTCCGGGCCTATAGCTCAGTTGGTTAGAGCGGCAGACTCATAATCTGCGGGTCGAAGGTTCAAGTCCTTCTGGGCCCAACGAGTAAAAAAATCCTTCCTTAAACTCAAATAAAATTTCTCAGATGAACTTGAAGCTTAGATTCTGCTCGAGTTTTGCGAGAGCATTTTGAGCTTTCCATAAGAAACGAGAAAAGGCGGAATGCCCGCAATTTATGAAACTCCTGAGAAACGTGACGACAGAAATCGAAAGTAATTTTTCACTTTCTAAAAATACCTTCGGAAAACTTTTCGGAGATAAAGAATTATCAGTCAGCCTATGTTTGAAAATCTTTTCAAAAATGGAATTCAGCTCATTACAAAACTAAAGTAGAATATGAAAAATAAGGCGATGCCTTTACCGATCCCTATAAAATAGGTACCGTTAGTTTGAGTACAAATCCCACGCTTAGACGCAGAATTTTGGACACTCTATTATGTAGAGATGAGTAATCGACAAAATTCTTCTAAAAAAAGTTATCATTGAGTCGGTGAAAATGATGAGCTAAAAAATATCTGTCAGATTCAACATACTCGACATAGGAGTTTTTTCAATCGGGCTGTTAAGTTAACGTGATATAACAAATGCGAAAGCGATTATTATGTTTCGAGCCGTAGAGAGGCCCCACAAATTAAGAAGGCTTTTGGGATCATAAGAATCAAAAACTGATATTTTTCAAGTGTTCCGACATGAATGAGACTTTTTACTTGCAAAAAGTATGATTTTCTGATAGAGAAAAATCTCCCAAGTTTTCCCGCCTCCAGGCTCAATGATTTGCTCCCTACGGGTCACCCCGCCACCCAAAATCAGGGTGGGGCGTAAGTTTCACAGAGGATTTGTCGTAATTCCGACAGATTTATCTTCGGATCCAAGTATTTGTGGGGTTGATTATATTAGAGACCAACACTTTAGTTTCTTATTCGCCCAAACTTTCTTAGCCCAAACTCACGTTCAAATAACAATCAAATTTCTTGGTCGCTTTATTAGCGCATACAGTTACTTTAAATCGCTCGCCGGTTTCCTCCGGAGAATTTCTAATTTTTTACGGTCCCAAATTTGAAGGTTAAGCCATACCAATTTTACATTTTTTCACAAAAGATATGAAATCCATTTTTTGAAGCAAAAGAACAATCTCTTATTGTTATAAGCTCCACAGAAGTTCGATTTACAATCGTATTCTGAACAAAAGGAGAATATTAATGAAACAAATTTATATTTGGGTTACGGCCTTATCGCTAATAACGGGATGTATCGGTGAAAATGGAGGGAACGAAAAAACTTCTCAAATGATTCTCGGTATTGTAAACCAGCAATCAAAGATAAGCATAAATGACGATCGAAAATCTTCCGATTTGATTATCCAAATACCTACATTTTACGTAGATTCCATATCCGGAAACGATTCTACGAATCCGGGTACAAAATCAGCTCCGTTTCGTACAATCACAAAAGCCATTTTGGCCTTAAAGAACAGCAGTATAAAAGTAATCGCAGTGGCCCCGGGTACTTACGATGCAACCATTGGAGAAACATTTCCGATTACGATTCCGGAGGGCGTCAATATATATGGGGATATCAACGGAAAGGGTCTGATCGGAGGCGCTTCTTCCCTTTATGCAGGACCACCGGGAACGACTCCAAAAACGGGAATCACTTTGATTTCCGGCAATGCAGCCGATAGTGTTTCGGGTCGCGACAATGTAACCTTGACGCTTAGAAATAGTAGTCAAATTTCCGGATTCAAAATTACAAATCCAAGGCCCTACAATTCTCAAAGACTGTCTGTGATAGTTTTATTGAATGCGATCAATTCGGCAAAAGTACACAAAAACACGATCGAAGGAGTTATGGGCGGACACGGAATTATTATCGATAGCAACAACTACGAGGCCACACTTCAGGGGGGCAATGTTATTTCGGGAAATTCCATCTATTCCAATCTCACCGGAATTAATGACTTCACGTTGAGTTCGAGCAAGGTCAACAAAGTCGAAAACAATATAATTACCAAAAACAACATAGGCATAAATAGTGAACACATAAGGTTGGATTTGGGACAAGGATCAACCGGAAGCGTGGGAGGTAACGTTTTCTCTTGTAACGATCACCAAGATTTATATTTGAGTTCCTCGACGGCAGTGACTCTATACGCTCTCAGCAACGCTTGGGATCATATGCCGCCCACTGTTTGGGATCATTATTCCGGTAGCGGTACGGATATCGTAAATTCCAATAACGCTCTACTCATATATTTCGCGGGTGGAAGCGTAGCTCCAGAAGCTTGTAACTAAAAAAATCTTTTCTTTTGATTCGTGATACGAGCAAAAGAGAAGAAATGATTTTATGGGAACCTCTATAAAAAATTCACTTTATAGAGGTTCCCTTTATTTGTTTTTTAAAAAACAAACGATCCGACTTACCACTCGAAGAATCAATAGAATATTATGATAAATTTATTTATAAGTTTAGAATGTTGGAATCTTCCTCTAAAAAGTCGGGGTTTTCCGATTTGATTTAATTTCTGAAGAATTGCTGTACTTTTGCAAAACCGATCGCTTATTTTCGAGTATCATTTTCATGCGTCTGAGTAGTAAATAAATCCTATATATTTATTAATATTCCGAATTTCTAAATCGAAAAAGAATTTCCAGTCCACGATTGAGCCAAAGATTTTATACAGATTCAATTCCCACCTCGGCTCTAAGCATAGAATTGAAATACTGTCTTTTCGTCGTAGCCCGTATTGAAGTAGTATTCGAATCGGGTTTTGGTGCGAGTTTTTCATAGAATTCATATTCGAAATTTTTTTCCATATCAAAGAAAAGTTTATCCTTCGCTTAACAAACGATCTCCGTGGCGTGGGCGTTTACGTTAAAAATTTACGTTAAAAATCCGATTTACTGTTGACATTTTTAATTCAATTTTAACTATTACATCCATGAAAAGTAGAATATCATTTACGCTTATCGCAGCATCGCTTGTATTTTTTTTAGCTTCCGGTTGCAAACAAGATCCGGTGGGTTACAACAATAAGATTATGGAAGTAGTAAACGCTTCTATAACGGACATAGACGCGTTAAACGCAGAGATGGAAAAAGAAGACCTTACAAACGCGGAAAACGTGAGAAAAGCTTGGGAAACAAAACTCGCTTCCTCTCTCGATAAACTGAAAGGAATCGGCGATTTCAAAGGAGACTCCGGCTTTAAAAATGCCAGCATCCAAACGCTCGAAACGTATTTGAACATAGCAAGTAAAGACTACAAACGTTTGATCGAATTGCGCGGTTTAAAGGACAAAGCGGATTCGAATGAAATCAATCAGATTCTCAACCGAATTAATCAAGACTTCGAAAAGGCGGGTACGTCTTTAAACGCGGCTTCCGAAAAATTTGCGAAGGAATACACCGTTCAATAATTACCCCAAATTTTTTCCAAAACATAAAAAACCAATAAGTTCATTCAAAACGATACTTTATACAAGTGTCGTTTTTTAAATGAGTTCCTATTTCTTACTATGAAATTCACATCTTGCATATTCGCATTCTTCTTAATCCTTTTTTACTCGAATTGTAAAAAACCGGATCATTCGCAAGAAATGATCTTACAGGAAAAAATAGACTTTATGGGAGATTGTAATACAATTCTCGGAATCCTTGGAAACATTCGAGAGTTTAGAAAAAAAAGTTCCGATAGTTTACTTCAAGAAACTTTGAAATTAAACCGAATCGCCAAAAAACAAGAAGAACTCACCGAAATCTGGAAAGGAAAAAGAATTTTCTTAAGAAGCGCGGAACTCGTCGGGCGTCCACGTAAAATTTCTAATTTAGATAAACTGAATATAAACATTTCCGAATTTTTGATCGAGGAATATACGGTCACACATCCGCTCAGCGGACTCGACGGTTTTTACGTAATTTCCGATAAAAACGATCTTTCCAAAAAGGAATTTTTACAAGTCAGAATTTTTCGACTTCTCAAAAATTCTGATCCGAGTGTTCTCGAAATTCACGAAAGAACGCCGCTTGAAGGCAAAATCATATCTGTTCATTACGATGGCGGACAAAATAGAAATCCGAATTTGTTTGAATCGATATACGTAATTTTAGAATAAAATGAAATGAAAAAAATCTTTCCTAATTCGAAACTATAATTTTCCTACGACTCGCACTATTTACGGCTCAAAAGAAAAAAAGATTGTTTTTAAATGGGCCGGAAATACACAAACTTCTTTTAGAAATTACGGCTTTGTTCGAAGATATGAAATCAAAATTCATTTCTCTCCGAACAAAATCGAATATTCTAAGGAAACTTTTAAATTGAAAGATCCGTATAAACTCGGCGAAATCATATTGGAAAGAGAAATCCGATTTGCAATCGATAAAGAAAAACGTGAAGTCCTTATTAAAATCGGAAAACCTAAAATTCATCCAGAACCAGACATAGGCTGGTATTGTCCTCTCCAAATTATAGGAATCGGCCCTGAAAAAATTCACGCCGCCCTTGGATTCGATTCCTTAAATTCTGTTGAAAACGGTTTGAAAATGATCGGAGGATTTCTCGTCTGCTACTTTCAAAAATTATATCCGACGGATTTGACTTGGCTCAATTCGGAACATTTCGGCTTCCCTTCTTTAGAAACACTGGAAAATTTTGCGAAAGAAGAAACGGATAAAATGAATTTATTCCAAAAACATAAAGTTCGAATTCAGTGGAAACACAAAACGGCAGATGCAGAAAATTGGATTTAACACGAATGAAAAATTAAATCGACGCAACAACCGCTTTTACAGCAAAACACTGAAATCTCGTGGAAATATAAAACAACACTTTCAGAATTAGCGATTTACTTTCGTTAAAGTTCCAATTCCAAAAAGTATTACTTTATAGTTTTTGAATATATTTTCCCAAGGAAAGAATATTTTTTCGATAAAGAAACTATTTCCGAAACGAAAATATCGCTTTTGAATTCTGGTTCGTAATTTTTTTTAGAAATATTTCTTTTAAAAGGTTAAAAAACCCTTTAAATCCAGGTTGGCAGAGAAGCTTTCAGTCAAAATTCTGGTCGTAGATGGCTGAACTTCTCGAAAAAAAACCTGCGATTCGTAAAAAAAGAGGTAAGAGCGGACTTAACGTAGCGGCCGACGATATTTTCATTTTTCCGATCCCGGGCCCTACTTATAAGTTCTTGGAAAAAGTTTGGTCTTCCTTCGTAAATAAAATTGTCGCCTTAACGTTTACGAACAATCAACCTATGTTCAACTATGCGGTCTTTGAAGCGATTCAAGACAAAAATTTAAAAATTGTCACTTCCTCCACACATTTTAAAATGAAAGAGGTCGCAACTCGAATCGGACTCAGAGATATTCAAGAATTTATAAACCGAACTCTTCCCGTTTCGATCCAGGATCAGGACAATCTTTCCGCGCATTTCATACGAGAAGCGATCATATCAGTCGAAACTAAAAAACGTCCCGAAATTGTCTTTAGCAGTCTTAAAGACGAAAAAATTCACCCGAATTTAAGACATCTTCTTTCTGGAACCATGAACTACGCAGCCGGAATTCCTCTTTTCGTAAAAGGAAATCCGATCGGTATGATATGGGGAATTCGAAGAGATAGGATGAGCGACGAACAAAGAGAGGAAGTTCGGGAGCAATTGAGTTCCTTTTACGACGTAGTGGACTTTGTAGTCGCCCGAGAAATGGACAACAAAGCGGATCCCTATATCGCGAAGAAGAATATAGAGAAAGCGGATCTTCACTCCTACGCAAAGCACCTTTATTACACAAGAACCGGAGGACAACAACATCCGGTTACTTCGATCATATTCGATTGTCATACTTACAATTGTTCCTATCGTCTGGATGCGAGTTATATTATCCCGTCTAACAACGGTTTTTCGGTTAGCCTAAAACGATTCGAACCGGAAAAAACAAACGAAACCGGAAAAATTCTTCTTTTGATTCCAGGCTTTTTTTGCAGAAGATCGGTCATGGACAAGGTTGCGCGAGAGATGGCTCTCAAATACGGTTATCGAGTCTTTTCCATGGATATGCGCGGTCGTTCCAGACAAACTCTTCCGTATAACGGAATCAAAGAAGGATGGACGATCGACGACTTCATCCAGGAAGATTTTCCCGCCGTTCTCAATTGGATCCGAGAAAGTTTTCCAAAAGAAAAGATCGTAGTGATGGGACACAGTATGGGGGGAATGATTCCTAGATACTATGTATCCGCCTACGAAACCTTCATCTCCAAATATCCTCAAAACAAAGTTCCTCTTCCCGATCCAAAGGAAACGATTTCCGGAATTATTTCCGTGACTTCCCCAAACTTCGTCTCCGTAGGAACCAATATTCCCGGAATGAACGCGCTCAAAACGGGACTCAGTCTATTACCCGCAAAATCGATTTCTGATTTCCTTTTCGATCTGACCACGTTTTCCCTTCAATCCGCTCTTCCGACAGTGGATCTCAATAAATTCTTTAAGTTCTTATTGGGGCTTCATTCTTCCTTGAGAACGGTTTCTTTCGAACTCAGTACGAAAGTCGTAAACCTAAGAGACTTTGTAGGCTACAGACAAATTTCTCCTCCGGAATGGTATTTTCTGATCGAAGATATTTTTTGCGAGGAATCCACAAAGGTAATTTTACAGTTCATCCGTTCTCAGTTAAGCAAGGATCACGCGTTTTTTTCTTTCGACGGTTCGATCAATTATACGGAATTACAAAGAAACTTCCAACTTCCGATTTACTCCGTTCTAGGCACTTTGGATAAAATCGTTCCTGTAAATTCGGTGGAAGAAGAATTGAAATCTCTTCCTTCACCCAACAATCAAATCGTAAAATTTGACCAAGGACATTTAGGAATTCTCTTTCACATGCCTACGGTTCGGGAAATGTGTTCTGGCTTTCACGATTGGATTCAGAAACTCGATTGATTTCCTTGGGAAAGCATTTGACACCAAAGGTTTACAAGGATAGCCTCCAAAGGGAATGGATCTTGTAGAAGCAAAAATTTCAGACATTTCTCTGACAAACGTAGGATTTGCAGTTTTTCTAAAAACGAAGGATGATTCCGATTCCAGAGTGGTCCCGATTTTTATAGGACCTTTGGAAACCCATTCCATCACTTCCGTTTTGGACGGAACCAAACCTCCGAGACCGATGACTCACGATTTAATGACCGTTCTGCTCGGAACTTTAAACGTAAGTATCATTAAAATATCGATCGAAGAGATCATAGATAATACTTTTTATGCGAAAATTACTCTTCGTAAGGACGAGGACGTAATTGTTCTCGACGCAAGACCGAGCGATTCCATCGCACTCGCGCTCAGGGCAAACGCCCCGATCTATCTCGCCAAAAAAGTGATCGAAGAAGCCGGAATAGAAATGAAAGACGAGGAAATTCCGGGAGAATCCATTGCGAGAGAAAAAATCTCCCAACTTCCGAAAACCCAACTGGAAATTCTGCAAGATTCCCTAAACAACGCGCTTAAGACAGAAGATTATGAAACCGCGGCTAGAATCCGGGATCAGATCAAAAAGTTAATCGAGAATTCTTAATTTTCCTGATACAGTTTTAAAAAAAAGACGACTTAAAACCGGTCTAAGTTCTACAATAATCGATCGAACTCAATTGGTAGATCAAAAGGAGAATCAGATTGGAAAGGTTATTGATGGATATTCTAAATGCGGGAATCGCTCTGTTTCAAAACGGAGAGGAAAAAGTCAAACAGTCTCTGGCCGAATTGGATACGATTTACCAGGAACTGAGAGAAAAAGGAGAAGCAAATCAAAGCGTAAAAGCCAACCAGGTTCGCGAACTTCTGAATAAAACAGTTCAAGATGCGACCGAAATTCTCTCCAAAGGTGACGAAAGCAGACAACAAGCATTCGCCAAACTGCAGGAAAATTTCATTCGTCTTTCCGCGGAAATCGAAACATCGATCCCGGACCAATTCAAAGCGACCGCAAAAAACTCTCTCGAAGAATTAAAGCGTCTCTTAAGTAAGAAGCAATAAGCACCCTCTTTTTTCGAAAATGTTAAGACAAGGTAAGTGGCTTGGAAGATTGTTGTCTTCGAGCCATTCTACCTCTCATGAATAAAATTTCCTTTGTACTTTTCTTTACCGTATTCATCGATATGATGGGCTTTTCCGTAATTTTTCCCATTTTCCCCGAAACGCTCAAAGCCTTTCTCGCTAAATCCGGCGATCCCGTCCTTGGCAAGTTCACCGACTTGACAAGAATCATTATGGAAACCTCTTCGGGAGATTGGTCCTTATTCGTCGCTCTTTTCGGTGGAATTGTCGCGAGTCTCTACTCTCTTTTACAATTCGTATTCGCGCCTATTTGGGGAAAAATTTCGGATCGTATCGGTCGCAAACCGGTGCTCGTTTTTACGAGCTTTGGAAGTTTTTTCGGTTATACGATTTGGTTGTTCTCCGGAAGTTTTTCTCTTTTCGTTCTTTCCAGAGTGATCACCGGAATCATGGGAGGAAACATCTCTGTGGCCTCCGCAGCGATGGCGGATATCACAAACGAAAAAGATCGTGCCAAAGGAATGGGACTGATCGGCGCAGGCGTAGGTCTGGGATTTATCGCGGGTCCTCCGGCAGGAGGACTATTTGCGAAAGTAGATTCCGGCTTTTTGGAGCTTATGTTTCCGGACCTGACGTTCACTATGTTTCCCGCATCGGCTCTTGCCGCCACTACGATCGCTTTGTTCAATCTTTTTATGATCATTTTTTGGTTTCGGGAAACTTTCGATTTAAAGAATCGCGCCTCATCGGAAACGAAAAAGATTCATCCCATCATCGGGGTTTTCAATTCCAAAAATAAGGAAGTCATTGCATATTCTTTTCTCTATTTTGTTTTCGTCTTTGCATTTTCTGGTTTTGAGTTTTCAATCAATTTCTATTTAAGTCAATTTTTGAATTACAGCCCCGTCGCAATCGGATTTACCTTCGTTTACATCGGAATGATCATCGTTTTAATCCAAGGTGGGGTTTTTCGAAAACTTTCCGGAAAGATCAAGGAAACGAGATTGGTTCGAGCAGGAACACTCTCTTTGCTCGTAGGTTTTTTATTGCTCTATTTTGTTTCAAATTCCTATCAGCTTTTTATTTCTCTTACGTTTTTGGCTTCCGGAAGCGCCTTACTTCATCCTTCCCTTTCCACGTTAGTTTCTCTTGTATCTAGCCAGGAAGAACAAGGAACGAATCTCGGAATGTTTCGAA
>NZ_CP040840.1:2105000-2170000 GCF_006874765.1 Leptospira weilii | reverse complement strand
CTTTTTCAAAACGAATGAGAAGAATCTTCACGAGCTTCAGCATCTTTCTTTTACTGGAAATCTCCGTTTGAGGAATTCGAATCCCCCCTCTTTCAAACTCCAAACTGCCCAAAGTACGAATAAAAATCCGATCTTTTTTAGAATCAACTTTGGAATCCGCTGTCGGAAGAAATTCCGCTTTCTCATTTTCTATCTTTTCAATTTGTTTTCCGGAAAGAGGGGAGATCCAAACTTGTTTTAATCCTTTTTGGACTTTTCTTCCCGATTGATTCAAAGCGAGAATCGAATCTACAGAAAGCATAAGAATCAAAAAACTGAAATGAGAAGTATATGGTAGCGCTACAAAATTCATAGCGATTAGAATGTCCAAAAATACGTTCGCACAAAACAAAATGAGTCCTACGGGAAAGAATAAATTATTCAATAAATTGTGAACGAATTGTACGATCACCTTAAATAAAATCCAAATGATCATCAAAATTTCTAAAAGATACCAATAGTGAACCAAAGAAGATTGTTCGGTTTCGTAAACCACGATTCCGAGCAAAGGAAACTTCTTTGGGTATGCAAGTTTGATATCATACGAACCCGAATCCATCAAGATGACAACGGACAATAACACACTGAGAAGTATGTACAAATAGACAAAATCCTTACTGAAAATTGTATGATAACTATTTACAAACAGGATCAGAGACATCCCAAGTATAGGAAGAATTGTATTCTCCAGCCTTTCCCAAACGAGGGCTTCCTCCGCGTTAGCTACGTTGATGGTTTTCGTAAAACATAAAAGATACAATCCGTAAGAAATCTGTAAAAAAGCAAAATATAGGAGATATACCTGTTTTCTATTTTTATAATATAGAAATAAATTATGCAGAGTCCTATAAGAAAGCAGAGTAGCCACTAAGTAACAAGACACCTGGTAGAATGTCATATCCATTGATTTTCAAATTCCTTTCGTTATCTTGCAGCCTTTACGGTAGTACATTTGGTGAATAAAAGCATATAATTTTTTATCAACGAAAATTCTTTGGCAAGAATTGAAATACAGCGACGGAATTTTAAAACTTGTTTTTATAAAAGGGAAAAGACATTAAAATGTGCGATGACAACCGACTGGCTCTCTTTTGGAGCTACTAGTCTCACATAATAGAGTGCCAAAATTCTGCGTTTCAAAGTGGGATTTATGCTCAAATGAAAACGGTATTCTATTTTATAGGGATCAGTAATAAGCCAGTATGCCCCGCAATTTTCCGAACATAAAAAACTCGCGTGAAGAATTGCATCACATCACTGATCACGGAACATGTTTTTCTCGGTTGTCTCGACTTTGGTTAGTGAAATACTTCAATCTCGAAAGAGCCGTAAAGGACCCTCCAAGTGCATAAAACTTTTCTAAATTACCAATAAGATCCTTGAATCCGAAGATTTAAAATCGTTAAAACCGACTTTTTACTAGGATATGTTTTGAGATATCGGCAAACAAATCCAATCGACTGATTCTTCGGAATTCGATCCGCACTCTGATCGCCCCTTTGAGCACGGATTCCACGACTTTGAAAAAAAGGATATCCCTCGGTTTCTTATTTCGGACCATAAAATTCTAAAGAATGACAAAGCCAACTACTGAACTCTTAAATATACCGATCGGTATGTAAAATCTAAGATAGATCGGCTCACATTCTGCTTTTGAAAACCAATTTCTTCCAATTTCAAATCGGTTTTTGTATACAAGAGTATCTTTTCTACTTGAGAGAATCAGAAAATTCTTATGTTCAAAAAGCATTTTTTTCGTTTCTTCTGTCTTGTCGGAAAAAATTTAAAAAGTTTTTCCTCAAAAAAGAGCTCGTGTAAGAGAAACGTAGATCCGATTTCAAGATATCAATTGAAAAGTTTAATGCACCGTTCGGTTTTTTAGAGAGGATAAATTCGTAAAATGTGAGATTTTCTTGACAATTTTTTGACCGTGCTTACCGTAAGCGCGACTGGAATTTTTAGCTGCCTTTTCCCGGGTCAGTTGAGAACTTTTAAACGATAGAGCACCAGGAAAGGTCATTTCTCTTTCGAATCCCGCCGATTGATTGGTCTCGCCTTGCATTCTATTCGGATTTAAAAGCCAGTAATTTTTTGTAAGGACCCTTTCTCATGAACATTTACATAGGCAATCTCGCCTATCAGGCAACCGAAGACGATCTCCGCAAAGCATTTGAATCCTTTGGAGAAGTGACCTCAGTGCGCATTATCACTGATAAACTTTCCGGCAAATCCCGGGGATTAGCATTTGTGGAAATGGCAAATAAAGAAGAAGGAAACGCAGCGATTGACGGCTTAAACGGAACCCAAATCCGTGGAAGAGAAATTAAAGTCAACGAAGCTCTTCCTAAAAAACCTTTTCCAGAAAAATCCAGATCCAGATATTGATTTTTTCGAAGGGAGAAAGACACCTGTTTTTCTCCCTCGAATAACAGTCATATCGCGCTCAGGTTCTTTTTTTGAGATTCGGACTTTTTACCGTTTCGAATTATTTCTACTGGATGAAAATTTTCGATTCAAGCTCCGGCTATTCGATTTTTTCCAAGGAAACGATTCCTCCGAGCTAAATTAGGCCTAATTTTCGATCGGGAATCCTATTTTCTATTTCCTCAATGCGGCGAATTTAATACGTACGACGCAGTCTACATTCCCTATTTTTTTTTTATATAGAATCGATAGATCCACGAAAAAAAGACGAAAACAAAAGGGATAAACTCTAACTGATACGACGCCCGAACATTTCTAAGATGTTCCATTTCTTTTTGCACGATCCAGATGTATAAGAAAAGGCAATATTCCAATGTGTCAAACAAGCGTGTAGCCGTACTTAAACGTGAGTTCGGCGTAAAAAAGTTTGGACGAATAAGAAATTAAAGTATTACTCTCAAACTCAGTGAAACGGCTTCCTACTAAAACCAGCCACACAAATGAAGAAGGGGCTTTTGGGATCATAAGGATCAAAAATTGATATTTTTCAAATGTTCCGACAAGAATGAGGCTTTTTACTTGCAAGAAGTATGATTTTGTGGTAAAGAAAAATCTCTCGAGGTTTTCCCGCCTCCCGGCTCAATGATTTGCTCCCTACGGGTCGCTCATCACCCCCCACCCAAAATCAGGGAAACTCAGGCACAACGCTTCTAAGGGGCGCGTTGAAGAAACTCAACGCAGAGCTCCCTAAGGGCCGATCGTTTCACAGAGGATTGTCGTAATTCCGACAGATTTATCTTCGGATCCAAGTATTCGTGGGGTTGATTATGGCTTCTAAGGGCACCGTTCAGATCGCAACATAATAATCGCTTTCGCATTTTGTTATACCGAACTCACCTTACTTATTGCTTGCAATTTGAGCCGCCGGCTCCCTCAAGTATCCTTCCTATGTTTCGATTCTTGCAAAGATCGGAAAGATTCCCTCCTTAAGGGATGACAAAATGCAATTGAAGATTTGAAAGAGGATGTTTCATTTCGGAGTATCTACCCCATATAACAAAAGAACCACGTTTAAAACAAATCATAGATTTTTCGAGACAGAATTTCGCAGACAGCCGACACTCTCCGTAAAAAAATTATGTCTAAAGTAATCCTAAAATAATTCATCCAAAACGAAAAACATGAAATTGTTCAACCAAACCCACTTTCATTCCCCTATATTTACTTATCTTAGAAACAAAATTTGACTAGAATTTCTTTTTTACTCATCTCTACATAATAGAGTGTCCAAAATTCTGCGTCTCAAAGCGGGATTTGTGTTCAAATTAACGGTACTCCTTTATGTAGAGATGAATAGTCAATCCAAAGATACTCGTCCTCAGAACTCCCAAACCTATCTCAAAAGTAACTCATAATGTCGTTTAACGATGGTATAATGCAAAGTAGAAAGCTTCTGAGATAGGCTATAACAAGAATTGAGTTTGACATATTCCATCTCGACAAGTAAAATTTTGACTATGTTTGTTGGTGCAAACGTTTTTATTTCGTATTCAAAAAATATGATTCTCTTGAAACAAATTCAAAACTCAGTTTCTAATAGGTCCAATTCCCCTCTTTTGATGAGAACTTTGCGCAATTCTCTTTTGGGAGTTATGTTCCTTATTTTTACAGTACAATGTTCTTACGGAGACAAAAAAATTTCGCCTAACGACATTACAAACGATACCGAAAATTCCGATTCGCTCCATAACGATACAACAGAACAAGAAGTACAAACCTCCGATCGTTCGATCAGTGCGAAAACAGACTCAATCCGAGGTTGTATCCAAGGAGATTGTATTTCCGGTATAGGGACCTATATTTACGATAACGACGACGAATATAAAGGCTCCTTTTCGAACGACCTCAGAAACGGTCCGGGAAGAATGAGATATAAGAACGGAGACAGATTCGAAGGAAACTTCAAAGACGACTTAAAAGACGGGAAGGGAACGTATATCTTTAAAAACGGAGCAATGTTGGAAGGGACGTTTGAAATGGGAAAAATGATCGGTCCCGGTAAGGTTCGCTTCCCCGATACGAGTATATACGAAGGGGAATTTCAGGACGAAAAGAATTCGGCCGAAGGAATCATGTATTCTTCCTTCGATCATTCCAAAAGGCACTGCAAAATCGAAAACAAAATAATTCTCTGTGGAGGACCTGTGCTCGAACCCGGCAATCTCAAACCTCTTCACTGAAATCAGACGATTGAACAGACTCTAAACCTTTGAGCCTAAGTATTCAATTTCTGAAGTCCTTTTCGAATCCCCAAAAAGATCGCTTAGACCGCGCTCCCATCCTCAAATGGCAGATTCAGGAGTTTTATGTAATTGATAATTTAACGTGAGTTCGGCCGTTGAAAATGAGAAGAATTTTCTAAAAGTAGAAGTCCCTACTTTTAAAATTTGCTCGTAAAACCGCGATTTGTTGTAGTTCCCACATTTTAAAGAATAGATTTACAGAGTTCAAATTCCAACTTCCTACAAAAAAGATGAATCATGGATTTCTTACGGTCCTGCCCACGTTAATTGATTTCATAATAACTCTTACTATAAAGAAACGATTTACCAAATCGGTTTCAAAAGACTTGCAATCCGGTTTCGAATTCTTTCGACCCGAATATTTGTCAGTACAAGTAAAAATAAGATTCTGTGAAACCGAAATCGGAACTCGTTGGAAAATGGTTTCAATTTTCGCCCGTAGTATCGACACCGACCCCTTTTTGGTAGAGGCGGAGTCTTTCTTCGTCCATCCCCACTAGTGTATGAGAAATTTTTAATTCTTTTCCGAACGCCTCTCCCCCGACTCTTAACTCCACGACCCTGAACCAGGTTTCACGCGGAGGAATATAAAAGGCATGATTGACACAAAGGCATTTGAACTTAAACCCTAAGGAAACTTCAGGCGGTTCCATAGAATGGGGGGCGGCAAAAAAATAAAAATCCTGTTCGGTGGTATTTTTTACAACCAGTACAAATCTTTTTCTAGAACCTGGTTTGAGATAAAGCTCGGATCCTTCTATCTTAGAAGAAACCGGAGCCTCTGACAAATCTCCGACGCTTCCCGTGGCCCAGAGTTCCACAGGTCTCTGAGAAGCTCCCTCGTAGAGTTCCATTTCCAAAGGAAAATTTTTTTTCTCCCAAAGAATCCGAATCTCAATCTGTCGATTTGGATCGAAAGAAATCGGTTCCAAATTTTCAGAATCGGAAATTTCTTTTTTACAACCAAGTAGATATAAAAAAAGAACCAAAATTAGAATTTTATAAATTAACTTCTTCAATTGAAAATAACCTAAAATTTTAGTATAGAGTCGTTGAAAAATTAATTCCCAATCCGTTTCCGTTTAATGAAAATGGTCGATTGAAGCAACTTTGTTAATCCGAACTTTTTCAACAACTCTAATGTGAAATTCCTTTGGAAATTTACTCAAGAGTCATCTCTAAAATCTGAAAATCCAGTTTACGACTCGGACTTGTGTTTTGGATGTAAATGTTTCCATTCAAATTTTTTATCGTTATGAAGTCTTGAAAAATAATCTCCTTTTTATTCGGATCCTGATTTCCCATATTACAATCCCGGCCACAACCGTTACAATCCATGTCCTCGTCCTTATGCTGCTCCATAAAAGTAGATGAGTATTTTCGCATATATCCAAATACCCTCAATTTCAATGCTTCCGAAGAGGATTCCTTTACTTCGTAATTTCCGATTGCGTAGAACTTGCTCGTTTTGTAAAGCGTTCCCTCTTCGGCATCGTTTTGATCTTCAATATTCCCTTCCATAAAAAAAGATCCGTCGGAACGCATTCTCAGAGTCCAATTGGACTCGGTTCTTACCCCGTTTGATTCGTCTATAACGGTTGTCGATGGAGAATTGATCGTTTCAGCCACTTGCGCACCGTTTTCCGAACTTTCAATCGTTTCAATACTTTGAGGCAAATGAGATCTTTCGGATCCTTTGAGTCCTCGATTTAAAATCCCATCCAAATTGGAAACGGTAAATTGTAAATGATTCGATTCTGCGATACTTTGAGATCTTTTGATTGGATCGATTAGAATCCAATTTTTCTTTTCTCCGAAACGAATTTCGCTGAGCACAATTCCCTTGTACATTTTTCCCGCATAAATATCGGTTACTGTCAGACGAAGATTTTTACCTTCGAACGGTTTCTCCAATTGAATTTCTTGAGGTCCGAGTACGTCCTGAACTTGAATCTTCTGATTATATCCGTTGTCTCCGGTAAGAGTCGCCTCTTTCAACCTCCCGTTCGAATAACAGTGTTGATCCGACCTTTGATATCCGTTCCAAATTTTGATTTTTGTGATTGTTTGCCGCTCGCTGAATCGAAAATCCAAAGTGACACCGACCCCCTTTCCTTTTCTATCGTCGGAGGCCCATGCGTATTCGTAACGAGAGTCGAAAAGATTCATCACGTCATAGGACGAAACGGGACTTAACGTATCGGAAGCTATTACCGAACCTTCCACAATTTTAGGAAGTTTTAAAGAGAATTGCTTATCTTTTTCGTCGTAAAAGCGTATCTGCCCGATACAGAGATCTTTGTTCTTTCTGAAATTAATCGTTACGGATCTCGCAAATACCGCCTTTTCAAAACTCACGACCCCCTTCTGATTGGAAAGGTTCGCGGTGGCACTTAACTCGTTGAAGTTGATATAGACGGTCACCGCATCCGTGAATTCCCCTTTGCAGGAATCCACTTCCATCTTTTTCAATTGGAATCCTTCATCCGGATAAAAATGAAGTTTTACGAACTCGGCGCCCTCTTCGGGTTTCCAACCGCCTTCTCCGAGTGCGGCGAACGCGAGTTTATCACTCAAGGAAGTGGATGTTGCCATAGAAACACTCAGTTCTTTTTTACAACTTACTGAGACGAAGACGAGGAAAGAAACCGTAAACAAAAAATGGATTTTAGGATTCATGGGGAATTCTCCCGGGAAAAATTTTACGAGCCTCCACACAAAATTCTACCTATGAAATTGCAAAGGAGAATACGAACGAATAAAATCCGGAAATTCTTGACTTCAAATTGCGCAGGGTTTCTTTTGAAAGTATAATGATACTAAGACTCATTATCAATAAATAAAAGAGGCTACTTTGAACCGAAAAGTTACGTTTATTCTATCTACGATCTTAGCGCTTAGTTGTAAGCCAAATTCACGCCTTGATCCGATTCCCTTCTTTCTATTAGGAATCGGCGCCAATCAAGCCGAGTTGAATCAAAGTTCTTTCCAAATCCTTTCCCCAAAAGAAGGAGAAATCATTACTGTCTACCAAGTGGAAGCTACGATTCAGACTGATATATCGGGGGAATTCGAGATCTACGACGAAGAACAAAAACTTTTTTCCGTTCCGATCCATTCCCCTTCTTCTCAAACGTTCCCGCCTTTTAAACCCAAAAACGGGGAGAATACGATTCAAGTTCGTTTTAAAAAACCAGACGGCACGATTCTTCAAAAAGAAGTAAACTTCTATTTCGGAACTAAACTCAGCGCAGGTGGAGCTCACTCCGGTTTTTTGAAAAATGGAGAAGTTTATACGACTGGTAGAAACAATTTCGGCCAACTTGGAACCGGTAATTCCACGGGAGATGAGAACAATGATGTGATCGTAAAACTCAATTCGATCAGAAATATTTTTAGCATTCATTTCAATCAAAACAATTCCATGGCAATTGCAAAAAACGGAAGGGTCTATACCTGGGGAAACAATGCGAAAGGACAATTAGGAATCGGAAATAACAACACGAACCCGGCCAATCCTCGAACAGCGGGAAATAGACAACCCCCTACTCTAGTTCCAGGAATCGACGACGCGGTTATGGGAGCTTACGGCTTCAATCACGCTCTGATCTTGAAATCGGACGGAACCATTGTCGCTTTCGGTCAGAACAACGTGGGCCAACTGGGAAACGGAGCGAACGATTTGAATGCCGATTCGTTTTCTATGAACCCGGTCGCAGTCGTGGGTCTTAGGGACGTCATCCAAGTAATTGCCGGTTCGGAACATTCGGCGGCGCTTACCGAAAACGGAGAAGTCTACGTCTGGGGTAGAAACCAATATGGCAACCTAGGCAACGGAAGACTTTCAGCCGCCAACACGGCTCAGTCTATTCCCGTAAAAGTCGAGGGGCTCCCCGAAATCAAACAGATCGCAAACGGAAGGGATCATATTCTCGCATTGGCATCGGACGGAAGAATTTATTCCTGGGGACTAAACGCAAGCGGCCAGTTGGGAATCGGAGGAAACGGCTCTCCGAACCCGACGCCTATTCCAACACAAGTCTTGAATATTCTAAATGCTTCATCCGTTTGGGCAGGAGGAACTCAAAGTTTTTCGATCTTAAAAAGCGGAGAAGTGAAAGGTTGGGGAGCGAACGGTAACACCGCAAATTTAGCAATTGGAGAAACGAACACCCAGAAAGTCTACGAACCGAACAAAGCGGTGGTCGGAATTGACGATGTCATTCACTTCGGTTGTGGAGCGACTCATAACTTCGTCCTACTCGGAAACGGAGAAATTTACGGTTGGGGTTGGAATTTCAAAGGATCCTTAGGAAGACAGGATCTACAGGCAAACTGGGGTGCCCCGAATCCGGTATCAATTACACTTCCTTAATATTCAGAATTTAATATGAGTTTGAATTCTCGATTTGTTTTATCTACTCCGATCTTTTTCGGATCTTTATCCGGAAAGATCTTTCGAGTCACCCTATTTCTTGTTTTTCTGTCGACACAAACCTGCGCTCCCAAGGAAAAATTCTGTTCTTCTAAAAATTGCCAAATCGGAGCCGTTCTGATAGCAATCCTTTCGGAATCCGCGGATATGGAATGGGGATACGAAGACGGAGAAGAATACCAAGGTGGTAGGACGATGACGAGTTTCGAATTCGGAAATTTGGCATTCCGGCAATTTGCCCAAAATTCCCCTTTGAGGTCTATTTCCGAATATACGGTAGGACAAACCGTATTCGAAGTTCCTTGGATTCCCGGCTTTTCCGCCGCCATTCCAGACAGGGACGGACTCGGTCCCCTCTTCCACACGAACGCCTGCTCCGCTTGTCATGGCGCAAACGGAAGAACGCTTGAAGAGGACCAAGAGAACTTAACCTTCAGTCTCGTTCGACTCAGCGTCGGTAGCGATTCCAACCATGAAGAACCCAGTTACGGAGGACAATTCCAGCCGAACTCCGTCCAGGGAGTGCCCAAGGAAGGAGACGCTATTCTCACTTATCGAGAAATTGTAGGCGAATTCGAAGACGGCACGAAATATACATTACGCTCTCCTTTATTAGAACTTTCGAATTTAGGATACGGCCCTCTTGCAAACGACACAAGGACCTCCGTTCGAGTTCCGCCTCAGGTCATAGGGCTCGGGCTTTTGGAAACGATTCCCGAAGATACAATCCTCGCGCTCGCAGATCCGGATGATAGGGACGGAAACGGAATTTCGGGTCGACCGAACTATGTCCGGAATTTAAACGGAATCGGAACAACCCTGGGAAGGTTCGGCTGGAAAGCAAATAACACCGATTTGGCGAGGCAAAGCTCCGCGGCCTTTTTAGGAGATTTGGGAATTACCTCCCCTATGTTTCAAAACGAGAACTGTAAGAACACCCAGGCCCAGTGTCAAGCTTCCAGAAACGGCGGTTCCCCCGAAATTGCTCAAAATAAAATCACCGCAATCACGAACTACTTGAAGCTCATCGCAGTTCCGGCAAGAAGAAAGGCCGATAACGCAAGCGTCCTTTTGGGTAAGAAAATCTTTTTCCAAGCAGGATGTAAAAATTGTCATCTTCCAAAAACTCAAACCGGTCTGAACGAAAACTTCCCCGAGCTATCTTTCCAAACCATCCGACCTTATACGGACCTTTTGTTACACGACATGGGAGACGGACTCGCGGATAATAGACCGGATGAAGAAGCGAACGGAAGAGAATGGAGAACCCCTCCCCTTTGGGGAATCGGCTTATTCGAAGTCGTAAACGGTCATACGAGATATCTTCACGATGGAAGAGCTAGAAACCTGATGGAAGCAATCCTCTGGCACGGGGGAGAAGCGGAGTCGAGCAAAGATTACATTCTCAAATTGAATATTCGGGATCGAACCCATCTTCTTAATTTTTTGAAGTCGCTTTAAAAAATTCGAACCTCTCCACAAACGCCTCAATATTCTAAAGAAGAAATGTAATAAACAACGCAATTCCGTAATTTTGGACTTGTCGCACATTCTTTAGAATGTGCGACATTGAATTCTTTTACTGATCCCTATAAAATAGAGTACCGTTAATTTGAGCAAATCCCACGTTTAGGCGCAGAATTTTAGACACTCTATTATGTAGAGATGAGTAGGAACTAAGGGCAGGTTCTTATATCTTCTAAGGGGATTTCCACTTTTCCCGCCAGTTTGGTTCCGTATTCCGGATCGCAGAGATAGAAATGTTTGAGATTCGCAACGAGCACACTTTTAGGAAGTCCGCGCATCGTGGAAGCGATCGCAGAAGTGAGCCTTTCTCTTTCCTCCATACTCATGATTCTATACAAATCCCCTGCTTGAGAATAATCGTCGTTTCCTTTGTGGGAATCGTAACGATCCGCATCTCCGGAAATTCTTAAAGGAGGTTCGGCATAGGAAGAATCTTGTACCGGTCCCTCAAAACCGTTCGGTTCATAATTATCGTAGTCCCCATCGTATTGAAACTTCGCACTTCCGTCCCTATGATAAACGTTCACCGAGTTCTTAGGTCTATTTACCGGAAGTTGCTGATATCGTATCCCTAAACGATATCTCTGAGCATCCGGATATGCGAATAACCTTCCCTGCAACATTTTATCCGGAGAAGCGCCGATTCCAGGAGGCATATTGGAAGGAGAAAAGGCGGCTTGCTCTACTTCTTCGAAATAATTCTTAGGGTTGGCGTTCAATTCCAACACTCCCGCCTCGATCAAAGGATAATCTTTGTGAGACCAGACCTTTGTGAGATCGAACGGATTGAATCGATATGTTTCGGCTTCCTTCTCAGGCATGATCTGCAAACAAAACCTCCACTTAGGAAATTCTTTCCTTTCAATTGCCTCAAACAAATCTCTAATCGCGTAATCCGGATCAGTTCCGGCTAACGCAGATGCTCTTTCCGAAGTCAGGTTTTTGATTCCTTGCATGGATTTAAAGTGAAACTTTACCCAAAAGCGCTGTCCTTGGGAATTCCAAAGTCCGAAAGTGTGACTTCCGTAACCGTTCATAAAACGATAACCGTCCGGAATTCCCCTATCTCCGAAAAGAATCGTAACTTGATGTAACGCTTCGGGGGCCTTTGCCCAATAATCCCACATACGAAACGGATTCTTATAACCCGTAATCGGATCTCTTTTTTGTGAATGGATAAAATCTGGAAACTTCAACGGATCTCTTTCAAAGAATACGGGTGTATTATTTCCCACAAGGTCCCAAATCCCTTCGTCCGTATAAAACTTGATCGCAAAACCTCTCGGATCCCTTTCCGTATCCGCGGAACCTTTTTCGCCCGCAACCGTCGAAAAACGCAGAAAGAGAGAAGTTTGTTTTCCCACCTTTGAAAAAACGGAGGCCCTGGAATACTTCGTAAGGTCGTGTGTGATCGTCAGAGTTCCATAAGCTCCCGCTCCCTTTGCGTGAACGACTCTTTCCGGAATTCTTTCTCGATTAAAGTGGGCAAGTTTTTCAATCAGATGAGTATCCTGAATGAGGACTGGACCTCGGGGTCCGGCCGTGATGGAATGTTGATTTTGTGCGACCGGATGACCTCCAGCCGTAGTAAGGGTCTTTTTACTCACTATTGTTCTCCTTTTTTAATTTGAATGATATATAAAATCCAAGATTTAAAAAAAGTTAATAATCTTTGAAACCGAGTCGATTCGGATTCACTTAGAAGTTTACTGACTTCCGTTCGACCAAACATATTAGAAAATTGAAATGCGTTTTGTCCCTTAGAGTTTCGATAATTTTTATCAGCCCCCGCGCTTAATAGAATTTCTACGATCTTTGTGTGTCCTTTGAATGCCGCTCCCATCAATATAGAATTACCTTCCAAATCCGTGGAATTCGGGTTTGCGCCTTGAGAGATTAGAAAAAGACTCGCTTCTTCTTGTCCGTTATAAGCGGCTAGCATCAATAATGTATAACCCTTTCGATTTTTTTCATCTACATGTCTTAGTGTCCCGATCCGTGCCTTTAAGGCTTCTACGTCTCCTCGTCTTGCCGAATCAAAACAAGGGTTTTCCGAATTTATACTTTTTTGATATTCGATCCAAGCTTTAGAAACTACCGTTGTCGTTTCTCTGGGAATTTTTCCTTTCGAATTGTGTTCTGAATCGGTTTGAAATTCAAAATTCATCCTAAAACTCCATTAAATTGGAAAATAAATGTATAATTTTTCAATTTTAATTTATAATTAAATCAAATTTATACATTTTTAAACTAATTATAGAATTATATCTATTTTAAAATAATAAAAAATTAGCTCAAGTCTTTTTTTAGAATAAGTCTAAATTATAGACAAAAATTATCTCCCCTGGAAAATTGTCACATGAAGAATTCTTACGAAAGAAGCAAAAAGATTCTGGAAGACGCCAGAATCAATGTCACGGTTCAAAGATTACAGATGGCCAATCTACTGCTCTCGAAACCACAACATCTAACCGCCGACCAAGTGTTTCAATTGATAAACGAACATATTCCAAACGCTTCTCGGGCAACCATATTCAATAATTTGAAACTATTTGCAGAAAAAGGAATCGTGAAGCTTTTGGAACTCAAATCCGGAACTACTTTGTATGATTCCAATGCGAATCACCATCATCATGCGATCGATGAAGAAACTGGGGAAATCTACGACGTAAATCTAGATCCCAAACTTCAGGAAAGAATTCTTTCGGAACTTAGAAAAGACTTCGAGACAAAAACCGGCAGTTCTTTAGAAGACTGTAATTTATTGATCACATTAAAAGGAAAGTTAAAGAAAGACAAGAATACTCGAAATTAATCCTTCTTTTCAGAGTTCTCAATTTATCCTGAGAAATGAACCGATGAACTTAAACGTTTTTGCGAGTTTCTTTGCAAAGCGCAATTCTCATCCGAACGGCAATTCGGAAACTTCAAATTCGATCTTAAACGTTTTCCCATGGCGGCTTATACGAACCGGAATGTTCGATTTTCTCCTAAGTTTGATACCGAGATGCCCTAAAGAGATTTTAATAGTCTCATCGTTGCTGTAACGAGTGAGCACGTTTGTATTGATGATCCCTATAAAATAGAGTACCGTTAATTTGAGCACAAATCCCACGTTTAGACGCGGAATTTTAGCCACTCTATTATGTAGAGATCAGTAAATGACGTTTCATAAAATAATATCCGTCAATCCTTCGAACAAGAAATAAAATTTCATATAGAATCAGATCTTTTTATTTCTCCAAATCAATACGGGAAATAATGAAATTCCTTTTCCTTTTCCAATTTATGTCCTCAAAATTGTTATCGGATTTTTTAAAACCGCCGATCTTAGAATAAGGGTCAGGTGAAAAAACATGCTTAGAGGAATGTATACAGGCGCAAACGGAATGATCATTCAGCAAACTCGGATGGATGTGATTTCAAACAATCTTGCAAACGTGGATAAAACCGCATTTAAAAAAGACACAACCGTGTTTAAGACATTTCCCGAACTGCTACTCCATCGTTTCGACGAGGACGGAGTCGGTAAAGTTCCGATGGGTTCTTTCGATACCGCCCCCGTTGTCGGTAAACTCGGATTAGGCGGTGAAGTGAACGAAGTTTACACTCGCTTCGAACAAGGAGCCGTCAAAAAAACCGAAAATCCTTTCGACCTGATGCTGCAAGACAGACCCGGGACCGAACATCCCGCTTTTTTTAACGTTATGACAAATCGAGGAGAAAGGCTTTCTAGAAGCGGGGCCTTCGTGATGGACACGAACGGTTATCTAGTCACTCCTCAAGGTTTTCCTTTGATGGGAGAAAACGGGCCGATCCGAGTCGCACGCGGTAATTTCTTGATTAAAGAAAACGGAGAAGTTTGGATCAACGGGGAAATCGGTAACGATCCAGTAAACGGAACTTCCATTGATAAGAACCGATTTGAAACTCCTGTTCTTTTAGATAGGCTTAAAATTAGGACCGTTGAAAATCCCCGCCATCTCGACAAAGAAGGTGATTCGTTTTACGCGGATACTCCGGAGTCCGGTGAGCCGATACCTTTTGAACTCAAAGATGAACCTTCAGTTTTACAGGGATATCTAGAGGCGTCTAACGTGAGTGTCGTTACAGAAATGGTAGAGATGATCGAAGTCAACCGTTCTTATGAAGCCAATCAGAAGACCGTTCAAACTCAGGATAGTTTGTTGGGTAAACTCATCAACGAAGTGTTAAGATAATTATCCCTTCCTTCCGATCCCAACTGCTGGACCTAACGGCCCTCGGGGATCGGAACCAAAGGATGATCTACCCATCTCCCTCGCATCATCAACACGCTCATCAACATCACCAGCAAGCATCTCTCCATTCTCACAAATCACATCCAACCCAAACACATGAGCATTCTTTATGACATGCCCCCATTTTTAGTACCAGCGTAATGTGTGAAAATCCTCTTAAGCAGAGCGTCTTAAATATTCCTCCGGAGTTAATCCCCCGAGTGAGCTATGTGGCCTTTCTGAATTGTAGAAGATTCTCCACTCTTCGATGAGGCGCCGGGCTTCTTCGATATCTTTAAACCAATTTTCATTTAAACATTCGTTTCGCATTTTTCCGTTAAAGCTCTCGATGAAGGCATTTTCAGTAGGCTTGCCCGGTGTGATAAAATGAATATCGACTCTTTTTTCGAAAGCCCATCGTAAAAATGTTTTTGATGTGAATTCGGGACCATTATCCACAACAATTTGTTTTGGTAGACTACGGACTTCGGATACTTCATTCAAAATCCTTACTAATCTTTCTGAAGTAATTGAGAATTCCGCCTTCGTTACGACTGCGAATCGACCGAAGTCATCGATAATATTCAAAATTCTGAATCTTCTTCCCGAATAGAGCGAATCCGACATGAAATCCATTGACCATCTTTCCTCCGATTTCTTAGGAACAATCTTTGGAACAGTAGGCAATGACAGCCTCTTTCGTTTTCGCTTGATTCGGTATTTTAAGCCCAATTCGGAATACAGGCGATAGATTCGTTTATGATTTACATGCTCTCCTTGACGAATGAAAGAATGGATCTGCCTATATCCCGCTCTTCTATGTTTATACGCTAAAGAACGAATTCGATCCTTTAATTCCTTGTTTTTGTCTTGAAGTCCGCAACGATACCGAAAGACGGTTCTGGAAATTTGCAAGAGACGACAGGATTTTCGTTCTCCAAGTTTCGTTTTGATCAACATAACTGCCTCTCGTTTCTGCTCGCGGCTCACCACTTTTTTTCGAGTAACATCTTGATCGCTTCATTTTCTAAAGCTAATTCTGCATATAGTTTCTTTAGCTTACTGTTCTCTTCCTCTAAAGTCTTCATTCGCTTCAGATCGCTCAGTTCTAAACCTCCGTATTTCGAACGCCAACGGTAAAAAGTATTTCCGCTGATTCCATACTTACGACAAACATCAGAGGTCGATGCCCCTGATTCCGATTCCTTCAATATCTTGTGAATTTGATCTTCACTGAAACGTTTCTTCATATTTTCCTCCAAAATTATATGCTTTTCAGAGGATTTCAAACATTCTAATTGGTTCTAAATTCGGGGGCTAGGTCATTTAAAAAACTAAATTCGTTGAGATAACGAGTAGAGTTTTCAGGACGAATGTAACAGTAGGAAGAGAAAGCTGTCTTCAAAAGTCTGTGATTTCCTTCGGCTACTTGGTTGTGGACTCCATTCTTGCTCCATCTGTTTCTTGCCCAACGGTAACGAGCATCTTTAGCGTGAGCGCTGTGATTTACAGATCTGTGGCTTTTGTAGATGTTCCAAAGCCAAGGATACCCTTCATCAGTCATTAAGGGAGTTTGTAAAGGTAGATGGTTCTGGATGATGGGTCCTAACGTGTTCATCTTCTGATTGGGGACAGAGTGAAAGAACACAGGTCCCTGCTTCACAGCAATTGTATGAGCCAAGGTTCCAACTTGTTTTCCTCCCAATTTGTCTGAAAGATAAATGGATGCTGTAGAGCCAGAATGACGATATCTTTTACGTCCCTGATTGGCTCTCTGACTTGCTGAATACAAAACTACTGTATCAGCACATACGTATGGTTTATTTTCCATGATTTCTGTAATATCAGTATCTTCATCAGGTGGAAGGGAGAAGTCCTTGAACTCTCTGTCGAGTGCATCAAAGGTCAGTTGTTTGTATTTGGGTAATTGCTGTGAGGCAAAGACTTGGAATCGTTTCTTTAAGCTTGCTGCGCCCTTGTATGAAATTCTCAGTCTCTTGCTGATCTCAGTTGAGGTAACTACCTTTGGGTGCTGAATCATACTCTCGTAAAAGACATAGCTGAACATCCACAGAGGAAGCTTCAGGTGATGTAGAGGAGTGTAGCTCAGTCTCGACGTTAGATACCTACATGCTTCACAGCGGATCAATTCAGGTTGAGTTGAAATTTCCTTAGTCAGTAATTTGTCCGGACAGTTGGGACAATACTTCGGGTAGAAGTCATTCAGGATTTTCTTAGTCAGTCCAGTGAAGAAGTTGATGTTGATGGCTGGGTTCTTGCGTTTCTCTTTGAGTTGTGCTGATGTCAGTGGTTTAGGACGTGAGGGTGATTGGGAAGATGACTTCGTGGATGCGAAAGGAGTGAAGGTATTTGTAATACTCAAGTTCAGATCTTGAGGGACCTTCAGTTGAGTCTGTTTGCTTGGTGTTTTGGGTGTTACAGGAAATAACTGATTCCCATTTCGGTTGTCTTTCCACGGATGAGATATACAGATTTCAGACCAAGTTACAAGGTTCCTGTCGGGTTGATTGGGAAGTGTTGAAAGTGGTGTTTTGAGAGCAGCTTGCATAATTTTTTATGAACAAAAGCAAAGCTCGATACCAACATTAAAAACAAGGAATTTTTTCTATGATTTTGTTTTCTCAAGAACAAAAACTTAAGAATTAGAAACATAGAAGAAGGATTAAAAACTCAAATTATGATTCTTAGAAATTGAGATTCCTTCCGAAATCATCAATGTTAGTTGAAATCGAAAAAGAGAATTTTAAACAATTGAGCGAAGAAACTAAAAAACTGGAATTCCAAAGAATGGATCAACGAATTTGAATTTTAAAATCAATTTTCTATCCATGCTATTTTTTCTTTTGGCATTTCACGGAATGTAGAATCCGAAAATTAAAGAACAAACAAATTGATTCTCAATTCAATACTCATCCTTTTCCAACAAAGCCTCAATCATATCCGCAATTGCCTTTCTCTTTTTAGGTGGAAATTTGAGTAAGTTGATAACAATCTCACGAATGCCTTTCGTAGTTACGATCAAATCATACAAAACCTTATTCTCGTCCGTCTCTGTCATATTTCTTTCTTTCAAAGAGTTGTAACGAATGGGAAGAACCGGAATCGAATTGTCCACTAAATACGTTAGATCAACGTTATACTCACGAACAAACGCCAGCAAAACTTCATAAGCAGTCGTTTTCACTCGATTCTGAGTAATACTTCCAAGTCCCGGAACGGACAAACCCAGTTTCTTAGCAGCCACAACCTGGGTATCACCGGACGCATCAATTACAGCCTTCGCCTTAGCACCAAAGTAAATTTCTGTGTTTTTTGAAGCCATTCTGAAATATGTCAACAAAATTATCCTTGATTTATTATGTTATTAACATAATAAGGTTCTGAGGACTAATTTGGACGCACACGTACGATTTTGCACTCCTCCGTAATGTGAAGCAGAAAAAGGACGGGTTTTATGCATGGAATACTCTTTTCTACGAATCATTCAGTGATCTGGAAAGCCAGTATCCTTGGAATTCGAAGGGAAAAGGAAGATTTGGTTTGTATCGGGAATTCAGTCGTTTCGTTGGAACGAGATCGTTCCATTCTTAGATTCACTTTCTGTAATCTTCCAGCCTTAGTCCCAATCTCTCAGTAGAAGCGTATATAAGGAGTTTTTAAAATGAAACTATTAGCCATCTTCCTTCCCTGTATCTATTTCTTGATTACAGGCAATCTCATTCGTTCCGTGATCTCGTTCTGTCTGATGGCTTCGCTCGTCGGATGGATCTTCGCATCTATTTGGGCTGTTTCTCATCGAACGGAAACAATGATTAACGGATAAACCGCAAACAGCATTCAAAAAGGAGAAATGAAGAATGGGTTCAATGTACAAAGAACAGAAGAAGACAAACAGGATTCTTTCGGAACAAACAAAGTCGAATGAGAAAATCGCAAAGGCGAATTTTGAACTACAGAACAAACAAAACGTAGAGTTGGAAAGACAAACCTTCTTACTCGAACTAGAACAAAAAAACCGGGAATATCAGAAGTATCTCAGAGACTTTATCTTTGAAATGAAAAAGTTTGCAGAAGAGATCGGTTCAGGAAAGTACTCTGAAATTCCAGCTTATACTGCCGCAAGAATTGTTAAAACAAGAATTACATCAGAAGGAATCTCCTCTCAATCTTTTGAACAAATTCAAGACAAGGAATTCTATTCGCAAGCAATTGAGTCTTTAGATAAGGTTTTGGAGAGTGCATCCGCCAAAGCAATTACAGAAGGTGATCTTTATTTTGAAAAATATGAATCATTCCTGAAATCTATCGATAGAAAAGAATTTGCAAAAGACTATTTTTCAAACTGGGGAAAAAACTTTTTCTATACTCTCCAACCAGATGGAGATGAATTTCAGAAAAAACTAAACTTTCTCTCTGTTGGCTTATTCTCTGCATCAATCGTCTTTATTTTTTTTCCATTCTTCCCTATTGTGGGAGGTTTGATCGGCTTAGCTGTAACGTTTATATGGTTACAAAAAAGAATTTCTAAAGACTATTCGGCTTTGTTCTCCTCACTCTCTATTCAGACAAATTCCATCTCTGGAACTATGACTTTCAAAAAAACAATCCAAGCAATTGAAGGTTCCATTTTGGAATCGGAAAGTGAACTTCGTAAGTTTCGTCAGAGCAACTTTCCTGAAATTGAAAAATACGAGCTACCGAGGTAATCATGTTTAAATCCATTCATTTCGAATGAGAAGAAAGTCTGTAAGATTTAAAACCTAAGGAGATACTTCATGAAGTGTGAATTTTCAATGTTCTTTTCTCTCGTATTCAAATTAAATAATGATCTAAAATAGAAAGGTGCAAATCTAATGAAAGTAATCAGTGTAATCGTAAGTTTCTTTTTTCTAACTTGTTCCAGTCAAAACGAACAAACATTAAATTCAATTCCTGTAGTATCGCAACCGGCTCCTAAGGCTGCTTTGTTTTTACTAAACAAAAAAGATACGGTTTATATTGAAAAATGTAGTTGCTCTGTTCGAAAACTACCTATGCAAAGTGGCGCAGGACATTTTGGAGACGCATTTTTAGCCCATCTTACTCCGGAATCGGATAGAGAATTTGAACTCACCTGCAAAGGAAAAATTACGAATAAAACTCTATATAAATTACAGAATGTTCAGCTTCAATGGGAGTATTTATCGGCTACAAAGTTCCCCATTGAAAAAGGACCGGTACGAGAATATCAAAACAATTACATATTACCTAAATCTGTGGCTAATATCAGTCTTGTTATAGGAAGAGATTCCGGTATCAAAAACTTTTTCACGAAAGAAGTAAAACACTACGAATGTAAGATTACTTCAGTCGTTGAATCTGAATCAAGCGAAACAATTGGAATGAAAGAATGAAAATTCCAAATCCAGTCGTTTATTCCAATTTCTTAAACTAATATTCGAATAGGATAATTTCCAATTCCTTTTTCTCCCAAAGAATTTATAAACCAATTTAGATTAGAATCTAAGGAGTCTTACTTTGCAAAAATTGAATTTGATTTATTCACTTTTAGGACTGTGTTTCTTTTCTGCGAATTGCTTACACACAGTTAAACCTAATTATACGGTTGAAAAATTTGAATCTTTGACAAAACCTAAAGCTGTAATTGGACCTGGATCGTTGGGAGGTCCGACTCTTAAAGAAATGGTGAAGAAGGATCTGAGCAAGTATATTGATCTTACTGAATATTCAGAAACAGAGAAAGATAAGATTCAAATCGTTTTCCAAGAATATTCTCCCAGAGAGGAAGACAATTCTTACGGAAAAATTGGTATTTTTAACCTTTGTATTTTGATGCCTTGTTGGAAATCGTATGAATCTGGTGTTAAGGTCAAATATGAGATCAATGGAAAAATAGAAAGAGTGGAAAGATATACTGAAGATAAAACGCTTTGGGTTTGGCTTCCATTCGTCTTTTATAACATTTTTACACTTAGTTCTGAAATTGAGGATTATAAAAAAACTAAATTTTTAAAACTTCTGAATACAATCGCACCCAATATTGCAAAATCCACTTTAAAAATTGAAAATGAGAATAAGTCGAAAATGGCCGAACGCTTACAAATACAAAACGAACTTTCTGAATGGGAAAAGGTTAACAAAAATTCTGTTCGTGATTTAGTTCATTTTTTACAGAAAGTAAATGATAAAGAGATTGAGGAGCAAGCTGAAAAATTCCTTAACAATCTTTTAGATAAAAAAGTTCAGACTAATTTAGGAAATCGATATTCATTCGTTAAACCCTATCTAAAGAATATGGTTTTAGATTGGAATGGAGAACCAGCGGGAAAATACCAATTTTTCCAAATCTTCACTCGCTTAGTTTTAGAAAAAAATTCTGAAACTGGATTCAAACAAGATGTAAAATTATTCCAGAAAAATGGAAAGATTATATGGGAAATTGAATACGATGGCGAAACAAATCTACTTTATTTTGTTCCATATAAGAATAACATTACGCTTGAGAAAATTTCAAGAAAATCGGATCTAATAGAAGTAGCATTGGATTTATATTCTGTAAACGCCAAAGGTCCTTGGAGAGTATATGCTCTGTATGGAAGATTCTCTGCTTATCCCCTCTGGAAAGATTTAGATATAGACTTTTTGGACTCGTTTAAGTAACTAAAAGCTAAGAATTTTAGAGCGTGTTTCTTTTAGATGCACGCTTCTTTTTTAAATTCATTCAATCTGAGTTTTGATCGTACCCACAACAACCTTCATCCCTCGGAATCCAGAGAATAGCAAAAACAACTTCTATTTCCTTAAAAGTAGTTTCATTTCTACTCAATTACAAAATTCACTTTCTTTTAATTTGGTAAGGACCGATGAACTCTTTTCGTTAGTAGGAGTTCAAATGGGAATCAGTGAAGAGGAATTAAAAAGAAGAGTTCCTTCAGTTTATTCGGAAGCCTATTCCGGGCAAGTCAGCAAAAAGCATCTTCAAATCAAAACCTCTGACGTTCTCTCACTCTTTTTGGATCTTAGGTGGGAGATTCAGAGTGCAACTGCAGTTTCACTTCGTAATCAAAAACGTCATGGATTTGAGAAGCATATGCTAATTCTTGAACATCCTACAATGATCTTTGAGGATGAAGGAAAGTTGAATGTAGTGATTCGAAATTTTCATGATCGATCCAACTCTTTAGAAATCTTCTATGGCTTTCTACGTTTTGCTTGTTCCAATCAATTACTGATTCGAAATTTAGGAAACGGGAATCAGAAATCTTTTCGTCACTACAAAGCAGATCTAGATGCCATCAAAGATTGGGTTGTAGAAATCCTTTTTGGATTTAACGATTTAGCTGATGATATTCGATTCTTAAAAGCAAAAGTTTTGAATTCAAGTCAGGTCCAAGAATTTGCAAATACAGCCTTAGATTATCGGTTCCAATCCGATTTACGTGAATATAGAAGATATCTGGTAGAGAGTATTTTACGAGTTCGCAGAAATGAAGATGACGGAAATTCCGCTTGGAAAGTGTTAAATCGGGTTCAAGAAACCATTACCAAAGGTCTCGCTTCTTACCCAGACAAAAACAAATATATGCGATCTATTAAATGTAGGCCCATACAAGGAATGGACCATTTGATTTCATTTGGTACGGATCTCTGGCAATTAGCAAAAGAGATTTAGATGCTACAAAATTTTCTTCTCGAATTGATCTCCGAAGTATTCTATCCACAAGTTATCATACGTAAGAGTATATTGTTTACAGGAACGAATATGAGGAAGATTCAGAAACCCACCTTTAATGCCATTATCAATTGGAGCAAATATCCGAGTTTGATTTAGAATTTTATTCTTAAATTCCTTTACGCTGAATTTTATCTTGTAATGAGCTTTAAGTCTATGTAAGAAAATATCAGGGAGCTGCATTCCTTCACAAAGTTTTTCTTTTACTTCCTTCTTTAGTCTTACAGAATCAGAAATTTTCCTTTTGTTTACGAAAACATCGTAATTGTGTTTGCCCACAATCTCCTTCATAACGAGTTTAAAGGTATCGTATGTCTTGTTTCTCATATAATCGAATGTATAATAAACTTGGGCATCAATCCATTGCAAATCAATCGGAGTTAGATACTGTAAATTAGAATGAAAGTTTTGAATCTGTTTATCTCCAATCCCTGAAGGGGCATATTCACTCTTGAAATTGATCTTACAATACTCATAAAGAATCCTTAACTCTTTCTCCTCTTTACCATTCGGATTCTTAGCGATCGCAGTAAGATCCTTACTTCCATAATTACAGTTAAGACAGAATTCCTTTGTCTGTTCGTAATCCATTCCTTTTGATAAACAGTAATTCAAGACTTTGAAGATTGTTTTTTCTCCACCAACTCGGTTTCCCTCAGTAATCTGAAATGAATTTGATTCACCTTCCTTATTGAGTCTTTCCTTCTTCCAAATCGAACCTGCACCTTCAATTTTAGAAATGAAGCTCTCAGATAGAAGCTCAGTGTTATTCTGATATAGAACACCTGTGGCTGTGTTGTAGTTAATCTTGTAAAGATTTGAATCCAGGATCCTCAAAGTTTCCTTCAGAGCCATTGGGATACTGCGTATAATTGTTTTCCTTTCAATTGAATAAGGTAAATAGTCCCAAGCAAAGGGAAGCCTATAACCTTTACCTTGTTCCTTTCTTAATTCCAGTTTAATTCTATTATCTGAATTCTTCAACACTCCTTCGATTACTGATCCCTACAAAAAAGAGTACCAAAAATATATCGATCATATCCCATTGTCATAATGCAAAGATTAGAAAGGGAAAAGTTAAAACGTTTGGAAAAGCGTAGGTTGAAGGGAATTCGTTTACTTGAGAAGGGCTATACATGTTATAGAGTAAGCAAAGAGCTTGGAGTCAGTAAGCAATCGGTAATGCGTTGGCGAGATAAATATGAATCGGAAGGAATCGAAGGAGTAAAATGGAATGGCCAACGAGGTCGACCGACCAAGTTGAGCATTTCAGAGAAGAAAGAATTAAAAAGAATCATCTTGAAAGGTCCGATAAGTAACGGTTATCCGAATGAACTTTGGTCAACGTATCGCGTATTGGAAATCATACGAAAAAAATTCGGAGTAACGTATCATCAAGATTATGTGGGAACTCTCTTGCATCAATTAGGGTTTTCGTATCAAAAACCAAAAAGAAGAGCGTTGGAAAGAAAACGAAAACTTGGCCCGGTATAAAAAAAAGCAGAGAATGAAGGGTTTAAGGTCATATTTTTAGATGAAAGCGGAATCAGCCAGAATCCATATACGGTAAAAACTTGGAGCTTAATCGGAAAGACACCGATTCTTCGTCACAAGATGTCTTAGCGGAATCAGCCAGAATCCGTATGACTTGGAGCTTATTTATTTTTTAAAGATACTTCTAAAGAAAAATCGCAAAAAGATTTTAATAGTTTGGGATAATCTATCTGTTCGTAAAAGCAAAGCAATGAATGAATTTTTAAAAGAGAATGAGAAAAGACTTAGATTAGAAATTTTTCCCCCTTATGCTCCGGAGTTAAATCCGCAAGAATATATCTGGTGTCGTTGGAAGAAAAACTATATGGCTAATTTTTGTCCGGAGAATCTTAGCCAATTGATTCAAAGAACTAAATCTACTTTAGGAATATTGAAATCAAATACAATCAGTTTCGATAGTTATTGGAGACAAGCTGGTATTTAGGTACTTATTTTTATAGGGATCAGTAAAAGGTTAGTACCAAAGGTTTTTTTAATTTTCTGTCCTTTCAAATACCGGAGTTCAATACGCAGAACATTGTCCTGTATTTTAACATTTTTCCTTTTTTCGAGTTGGTCCTTTTTATCATAGGTCATTAAAGTTATCTGTTTGTTCTTCAGATACTTCGATGTTTCATAGGATTCCAGTTTGGTTCTAGGCAGAGAAATTGTCTTTAGAATGGGGGTATAATGCTCATAGGGGTGTTCCAATTCTATATTTAAGAACACATCCAATCGAGATAAAATCACTTTAGTCCAATCCTTCACCGGAAGACCGGCACTTGCCAAGATTGGATCCAAACGTTCTATTGTGTCCTTGTAGTCGAAAGGAGAATAGGAGGAGTAATTTATACCATTGTATAGACGAGAAAGTGAAACCCTTACTGTATAATATCTAAAGCCATCCGATTTTATGAATTCACAAGCTATAACTCCGGATTGTTGGTCATTAAATTTAAGTCTCTTCAGGCCATTTCGAAGTCTTATAGCACGAGAAAATTCTTCAAATTCTATGTTTGATGTTGGTAGATATAGTCGAATTGTATCGATGCCTAAGTAATCAAAAGGGTTTTTCAAATTCAAAGTCTTTCTTGCTTCATTGAAATTTCCGAAGCTTAATCCTAATCCAGCGTATTTCAAAAATCTTGCCATACAAATTTTGTTCTTTTTTCAAATAATAAGGGAAAAAAGTTCAAAGTCTTAGGCAATCAAACTACTTGGAATATATTACATAATAAACTTTGAAATTGTCCTTAGTAACGCTTCTTATTAAAACAAAAAGAACCGGAATATCTAAGCCAGGGTTATCTCATAGGTTTAGATAAAATTGAAAAGCTGTGTCCCGTACACGTTATACGCTTCCAAAAAAAATCTTGACTTTCATTTTGAGTCATGGTAAATTTCTTTCATCATGCTCAATATATTTCTTATAAAAAGATAAAGAGCATGTGTTCAAATTGTGAAAAGTAACTTGGCTTCCGTAATTTAAAAGACAAGGTACTCTCTTAGAGCTTCTCAATACTCGGTCTGCCGCGTATGCCTTAAAGCTTCTGAAAATGATAATCTAACAACGCGTAGTGTTGAACGGCGCTACTATATATTCAGCAAAGTTCTGTGTATAGGAAAGCTATACATTAGCTCTCGTATATCTTCTTTGCGTTCAGAAACTAAAACAGCAAAAGGAGTCGTCTATGATAAACGATTCAATAAACGTAGGCATAAGAAAAGAAGGTTTTTGGGAAAGATTAAATCCTCGAAAGGGATTTAGCACTGATATATGGATCGGTGAAATGGTCATCTCAACAAGTATGAATGATGTTGTCTTTAACGAGAACATTGAAACTAAAAGAGAATCGGAACTTGAAGGATTAAAGGTCTCATTTACCGAGTGGGGCATGCAATTAACTTTTAACTTTGAAAGGTTCTGGCAGAAGGTAAAAGGTTATCCAACTCAGAGGAGAATCGCTGATAATCTGAATAAGACTCTAATTGAATCCGGAATTATCGTCAAAGACTGGGATTCGTTTTTTATAGAAAGAGCTACGTTCAACTGTAAATTTGATCTCTGTTCAGAGGATTTTTCGTTCTTAAAAAAATTACTCCATCGCATGGCGGTTGAGGACATTGTAAAAACGAAAAATAATTCCGTTTACGTTCTTGAAGATTATGACTATGATCTGGAATTTGCGTTTGGCAATGGAGAACATGATTCAGTCGTGCATATACGGTTTGTTGTAACTGGTTTTTCTCAATTGGCTTTAGAATACGATATGAGTTATCAATTTGACAGCATTGATATGACAGATGTATGTTCCATATTGAACAACAATCTCGCTAAATTTTTTGAAGTGGTTAGAAGCATGAGAGTTGATGCCGATTGGTTCAAAGTTCTTGAAATTTTAACGAGTCCTCAAATGTCAAATTCTTATGACAAGAATCGAGAGATTCTCGATACTCAAGAATCATTGGCACCCGATTTTGGAAGGATTAAAATTGACAAAATTTACGAGGATGTCTTAGGGATTTCATTGCACTCCATACTGAAAGGTTTGAATACTTGGATGAAAGATACCGAGAAAGTCAAAGGTGAACTGCAACATGCTCTGCGATTTTTGAATCGGAATGAAAGAATGATTCAAAATCTTCAAGACAAACTCAAGATTTCAAAAACGCTTCAAGATTACGATGATTTTGAAGATTACGAAGTCGGCGAAGAATTCTAAAAGGCTCTGACAGGTTTCGGAGTATTGGAAAACTGATACTCCGAACCTTTTTTGACCCGAGAACCTCTTAATATAAGGTAATCATCATACTTAGTCATAAACAATTTAAACAGTTCTGTATTGGTGATAAATATCACTCAAGCAAAGAATGTCGAAGACCGGATGTCCTAACTTGCCTTGACTTTCAAAAACTTCCCGAGCCTCTTGAATACCGTCCACATGGATCCAGTTTTCTCTTCTGACCTTTTCTTCCTCTACTATCTCAGCATAAATCAGGAAAACATGCCTATCGTCTGTAGCCTTCACGTAAATTCTGCACTCTTTAGCTTTTAACAGATCCCTTTTAAAATCCCAAGGAGAACCTTCACTCGTTTCAGATCGTAAAGTTATGCTCTGGAACTTTTCTATGGCGCTTAAAATGGTTTTAAACTGCGTTACGCCTTCTTGCGTTAGCTCTTTCCAGACTTCTTCTTTGTCTTTTGGTTTACCCATACGGAACTTTCATTCCTGGTTTTGGGAAAGTTTACGAGAAAAATTACCTTCTATTTTATTTCTTTCGAGTGTTGACACATCTTCTCTAAAATGAATCATCAAAATTTTACTGAATAATAGTGTCGCTTTACAAAAAATATATATTCTAATTACATGTTATTTTGATATATGCAGAATAAAATATTACATGACAAGTTAGCGGAATTGTTTTCACAGATTATCGAAATCATACTTATGCATGCATCTAACCGAGGGGGGTTGTCTTTTCATCAAGAGACAAATTGGATTTCGAATAATAATAAACATTATTATATGAAGGTCTTTCCAGTCATATTTTGGCAACCTGTAATAAGTGAATTGGAAAGTATTTTTAAAAAATTAGATTCTTATATCCAGGCGCAAAATATTGCCGAAGAGGATATCGTTTTTGGATCTCATTTAAATAAGCGAGTAGGCACATTGTTCGGTAGCAGGATAATTACCTTTGAAGTAATGATTCACGCAATTTTATATCGTATTCTTTCGAAGGATGAAATACCAAAATTCGATTTAAATAAATTTTCAAAAGTTATTGATGATATTGAAGCCGATTTTTTATCTCCCACTATATCAACAATTGAAATTACTCCACTATTTGGATTTCGATCCGAGGAACCTAAGATTTCACTAGAACCCATCTCAAAAACCAACAAATGATAAGTACAATTTATTTTTAAAGCTGTACACAATCGTAAAATAAAAATCACTGAAAGAATGGATTTAAGCAACGATCAATGGAAAATATTGGAGCCTCTGATAATTGAGCCTAACGTTCGTGAAGATGGAAAAGGTCGTCCTCGTATGGATGCTCGTTCAATCTTAAATGGAATTCTTTGGATATTGCGCACAGGAGCTCAGTGGAAGGAATTGCCGGATCGTTGAACGCGGAGGAATAGATATAGAAGAATCCTTTATAGACGGCACATTTGTTCCTGCAAAAAAAGGGGTCCAAAAGTGGGGAAAACCAAACGTGGGAAGGGTACAAAGATCATGGCAATCGGAGACAGCCAAGGTCTTCCTATCGCCTTTTGCACGGAAAATGCTTCGCCCCATGAAGTCACGTTAGTGGAGCAAACATTAGAAAATCTTTTTATAGAAGAAAATCCAAAACGAATGATCGGTGACAAAGCATACGATAGCGACGGTTTAGACGAACACATTTTGCAACAGTATAAAACAACCGACACAAGATGGTCGAGGATTGAGGCGTTACAAACGACGATGGAAAATCGAGCGTCTTTTTGCCTGGCTTCAAAACTTTAGAAGACTCGTAGTCCGTTATGAATATTACGATTTTAATTTCGATGGGTTTATTGCTCTCGGATGTGCTATGATCCTTCTTAGGCATTTTTGAGATGGGTTCTAGCAGAAAATCTTCACATTGAAGTTTTATCAGACGAGGAGATTTCGAAGTTATTAAGTAGCGGAATTCCAATGTCTCTGCACAATGTCTCCGATAATATTGCAGATGTTTTATACAAACATGCGATTGTTCGCGTTTCAAAGCTCACTAAAATTATCGGTCCAGATAATCGCGCAAGCAAAGAGACAAAGAATCAAGCTCACATTACGAACAACACAATCATTTCAGCACTACAACTCTTTAAATTTGGAACAGTTTTTCCCGTTGCGGACATCTCTCGAAATATAGGTTTCTTTTCTATTGGTTCTTCTATGAGTTCAGGGTATCCTCGATTTGGTTTAAGGTCTTCGTACGTTCTTTCAAAAAAGGAAATTGAAGAATTCCTAATCCTTTGGAATAAAATCTACACTTTAACCCCTGAGAAAATACCACACTTTCTGGAAGTAGCTTTAAGAAGATTTGCAGATGGGACGCTTAGACCAAATTTAGAAGATCAAATAATCGATTTGCTCATAAGCGCTGAAGCCATTTTTTTAAGTTCCGGCGGTAGCGATCAAGGAGAGCTTAAATATAGATTGGCTCATAGGACGGCCCTATTTTTAGAAAGTGAACCCAAAAAGCAAAAAGAAATATTCGATTTCATGAAGAAGGCTTATGATATTCGAAGTAAATTTGTTCATGGATCAGGATCAAAGATCAGTTTTCCTAAAAAGGAAGATGGTACAAATATGAATATGCATGATTTTGAAAAGCGCACAAGGGAAATTATGCGAAGATCGATTTTTAAAGTCTATGATTTAGCTTATCAATGTAAGAACACAAAGCTTAATATTGATTGGGACGATTATATTTTTCCGGGAAAGGGTTAAGCTACTTTAGCTAAATACATTGCCCGATAAAACAAAGTTTGGCGCTGCACGTAAATATTTCTAAGGGGTGAAGTTAAGATTCCCTTTAGATCATAAAGTTCAAAAATAACCATAGTTTTTTACCTACCCAATTTCTCAAAATCACTCTGGGAAAAAGTTTCGATTTTTTAAGAAAAAATTTTTATCCCAAGATTTGAATATTCAATTCAGATAAAATCAATTTACGAACCTACCTTGTTATCTGAAAAAAAGTGGTGAACTTTTTTCCATTATGATTTTGAGAAATAGAAAGTTTCCCATAGAATAGATATATGAGATCAAAATGATTTCTAATATTTCTTTGATTCGATTTCGAAGAATAACTTCAAAAGGATAAGGAAAATATTGAAGAGATATAAAATTTAAATAACGGAGGAGCTTAATGAATAAAGCTTCAAATATCAAAAGTAACAAGAAAAGTAAAGTGGAAAGAGAAATGGAGAAACTCTCTAATCAGCTTCAACAAAAGGAAATCAAACCTATGGAGTATGCTAAAAAATTCCCTATGAAAATAGATATGCGCCCTCAGAAAGATGTTATTCGAGAAGCTCTTTCCGCCCACAGGAATTACTTTGATTTAAAAGCGTATGAAAAAAATAAACAAGACATTGATATTGCTAGTAATGCCATTGGGAATTTTGTTATAGCCCGTTTATCTAATCTAAAGGCTGGGTATGAAGCATTGAAAAACATTGAAGGCGGAAAGGAGGCATTTAAATGGTTACTTCAGCGGGCTATTAATGAGTCCAAACGAGCCTATCCTTGGTTAGATGGTGAGTACTATCATTACTAAAAAATCAGCTCATGTTGACCCCAAGAAGTTAACATGAATGGTTTGTTTTGGCGAAAAGTAAACATGCGAAGATTCTAAAAATAGCTGGGTGGCTTTGATCGATGCATAGATCAAGTCAGCCCTTGAGTTAAGTAGTATAGGAGAGCTTAGTTTTGCTTTCTCATTCCCAAGTAAGGAACATTGAAGCATTATAAAATCGTTTAGTATAATATTTTGATGTTGTAATAGGACTTGAATGCCCTAATGTGAGCTGTGCGGCTATGGAGCCTGATGTCTCTAATAACTTGGTACCTGCCGTATGACGAAAGCTATGCGGATGCACACGTTTTCCTGAACAAGTGTTCACATTCCAAGAATTCACAATCAGTTGAAGTCCACGAGTTGATAGATTAGATCTCCAATTTTGATTTCTTAGTGGAAGAGAAAGGAAGAAGTAATCTGATTTTAAATCAAATTTTGAATGATATTCTTGAACAGCTTTTAAGCACTTTTCAGAAATAACTGAATAAGCTATTCTACCTCCCTTTTTCACATACTTGGCAAGGGTCTCGTTTGTTGGGGCTTTTAGCAAATCTGAGAATTTTAAATTCACGGCTTCCTTAGCCCTCAAGGCCGTCTGGCTTAATATCAAGAATATTGCAAGATTTCTATAATCCCGCTCGGAGACTGGGTTTGAAAATTTTCGAGTTAGATAGCTCATGATCTCATCAGTGAGTCCTTTTCCAAACATTGAATATTCATTACTTGTATCTACTGGTGTCCGATTTCTATTATTTTTATACGTAACAAAGTCTATTATTTTTGGAGCTGAATTCAAAATTGTATCCAATCAACTAGTATAAGATTGAAAATATAAGAATATTCTGAAAAGGGAAAGTGAATTTTGTTTTTGTTCTACTGATTGCTATAAAATAGAGTACCGTTAATTTGAGCACAAATCCGCGTTTAGACGCAGAATTTTGGACACTCTATTATGTAGAGATGAGTAACGTTCAATATCAAGAAATTAAAGAATTGCACATTGTCGAGATAAAAACCTTTGAGTGTCTATATAATTTTCTAAAAATTGAAATCGATCTTGAGCAACCTAAACTAAGAAAATATCTACTTTCCAAGATTGTAGTTCAACTTGAAATTATTGTTTCCAAACTTCAATAGGTTTTCCCATTTCTGAAAACTTCCTGAAAACGGAAATGGGATGTACCGAATAAGCCTGAACAAGAAATAAAATGACTTTTTATCTCACCAAATCATACTGTATTACAAGGAACGAACTCATCGAAGCAAGTATTGTTTTGGTAAAACTCCGATACAGACCCTTCCTCGGCACGAAGGAGTTTGAGAAGAAAAATATCTCGATAATTTACAGTTTTCGTAATGAACTTTAAAAATGTGTAAGATCAAGTTCTGGCTATTATACTTAACGGTTGCGATCTGTGACGTTTGGCATTCGTTGTTTTGTCCGCTTATATTTGTCCTTTATATTTTGGGTCAAAGTCAACCATCCATTCAATCCCATATTTGTCTCTAAACATTCCAAAGTAAGAACCCCAAGGGCTGTCGGCAATAGACATTTCAATTTGTCCACCTGCTGATAGCCCATTAAATAACTTGTCTGCTTCTTCTTTACTTTCTGCACTGATTACAATTTTACTTCTGTTCTCATTTTCATTTGTTCGCCCCATAGCTTCCGGGACATCATTTGCCATCAACATATTATATTTACCAATAGGCAAAGCAATGTGCATAATTTTATTTTCTTCTTTTTTTGCTACTGGAAATTCAGGACTTGCAAGATCTTTGAAACGTATAATTTTTGCAAACTCTCCGCCAAATACTGATTTATAAAATGTAAATGCTTCTTCGGCATTTCCGTTGAAGTTAATATGAGGATTAATAAGTGCCATAATTTTTATTTTTAAGTGTTAATCAATTTTTGAATGCCAAATTTAGTCATTTGCATAAATGTTTCAATTACTTTTTGAGATTCTTCCAGGATTGCTCATAAGGCTGTCCACTTTTATGTGACTACCTTAGGTTGCATTAGCGATCCTGAACGGAGCGAGGAGACGCCCAATGGATTTACTTGATCCCTTCTCGCTCAAGTACGCGTCGAATTTCTTCAAACCGAGCCGAAATATCACCTTTGGGAAAGCGGATCTGGGTCAATCCGACGATATTGGAGAATTCAACGCACCCTTCTTCGAGAAGGATTATTGCACGATGGAAGCCAAGCCGCCCCTGGAACAATCCCGCTTCGTGGACTACATTTTGGCGAGCTTGAACGGATGAATCGGGTTGCTCATCTTCCGCTGTCATTACAATGAAAGCGAACGTCGCAGAGTTTAACATTTGTTCAAGTCGTTCTTTAGTAGAGATTCCTGCCGCCGGTTCTCTAGAAAATTCTTCCCACTTCAATCGTAAGCGATCTTGGAGAAAATCCTTTAAGTCTTTCCATACTCGCGAGCCTCCATGTCCAATAAAGATTCGATCGCCCGAACTGGTAGTCATATTATTATCTCCTTGCCTGAGTGATACGTACGAAATAACCCGCTTGCAAAGCTTGCTCAATTCCGTTAACGCTGTAGCCGTTGAACTCCATTCAACGATGAACGCCTGAACTTGAATATGCGGCGGCGTCTGTGGGCCTTCCTTCAAAGCACGGTCGTCGCGACTTCGGAATTGGTTAGGACGTAGAGCTTGAATAGATTGGAGTACTGGCAATTTGTTTTTGATTTCGTGCAATTTAGTTTTAAACTCTTGAAGTGTTGAGCTGTCATGATTGTCCGTAAGAACATCGAGAGTGCTTTCCACCGAGTCTCTTACATCCGAGAAGGTTTGCTCATTGCGCGCGACAGCGGCTTCAATTACTTCCCGATCTGTAGCGGCCATGCGCCAAATAAAATTCATTACATCTTTGAATTCGTAAGCAACCCATCTGTTTGTTGTTCGGCTACCAAAGATCGCCATCAAACCGCACTCTGGGTCAAAGAAATCGCCGATAGTTTTAGGTTCAAAATCTCTAATGTAGACTGTAGATTGGTAACCGAGCCAAGAATCAGACCACGCGGCCGATACAATTTGGACAGCATCTTTCAACTTTTGAACTTCCGCTTGAACGGAAACTGATTTGAACGCAGTAAGGGCCGCAGCCAGGTCATTTTGATTATTTTCGAGATTTTGAAGAATGGATTTAATCATAATTTCATTGGGCGTCATTTTCGCATAACGTAATAGGCGTCGTTGTTTTACTTAATATAAACAAATTCCCGTAAAATTCAGAATAATAAATCAGAGCACATTCGATTGAACAATTGTTTTTGCAATCTCAACGTCTTTCCTACGGATAGAGATAGTATAATCTCCCAATTCATTTGAGCTTAATAACATACCATAACAGCCAAGATTCTTGAGAGCATCAAATATTTTCCCACATACCTTTCTAGATCCTTTTTCAGCATAATAAGGGATTAGTTCATATTTGTTTCCAATTAATTTCCTAATTCTTAAATTGTAGAACTCTTCAAACTCATCTTCTGAATTAATCGTTCCTAAAAATATATGAAATTGGTCGACACGAGATTCTTCAAATTCCGGAACCGAATTCTTTTTTTCAAATATATAAACATCAAATCCAGCATCCTTTCTCTCATAACAAACTATTTCAAAGTTATCAGATATTTCTGGATGAAAATGATAATCTGTATATTTCTTTGAAAATTTAGTCATTCAGAATATTTTTAAACAATGACGCCTAACTATAAATCGCCGAATATTGTATAAACAACAAATGATTTCGTATAAACGCTGGAATTGCGAAGGTGCCTCGTTGTACCCAGCTGAAAAAGGATCCATTTGTCAGGCGTCAAGAGCTTTTTGGGAAGTTCGTAGAAAGCATATCCCCATTGTCAAGTAAGACCGCAAATTTATCATTCTCAACACGCGACCAGACGATAGTGCGATCTGTGTAAGATCAAGTTCTAACCATTACATCTAAACATTATTAAATCCGAACCGATTTTAACAGGCTGATTTCTTCGAAAAATCAGAATCTTACTCAGAACTATAGAATCGAGTGTCCAGAATTCTGCCTTTAAAACGGGGATTCGTTTCAAAATTCATGGTACTTTATTATATAGGGGTGAGTAGTGATATTCTACCAATTTGGATGTATATTCTAGTATGAACTCAAGCCAAATCCTTAGTCTGTCCGAAACCAGATAGTATGTTTTGTCCGAAAGCGGATAATGAATACTATTTTTACCTATTCCTTGATTCAGATTCCGTCCAAAAATCCTTCATTTTTCTATTAAAACAAACTAACGCTTTTTACGACAAATAATTTGACACAATTTGGTCAGATTTTTACCTTGAAATGAATTTTCAAATGGTCTATGCGAAATGTTGAATTCGAAAAGAAAGCCTCATTTTCAAGCGCAAAGATTAACGTTAGAATACTTGCGTTTCTGGGAAGCGTTTGTTCATCCAGCTACTCTCGAACCTTGGGTTGCTAATGACACTTTGATGGGAGACCTGGTTCATCCAAAAACGATCGGACTTACAGTTTGGGGATACTATGTTTTTTCAAAGATCAAAAGTCTGGGTTGGCATCTCCCGAAAACTCCACCCGTAACTCCGCCAACAGATAACGAAGGCGAGAACACTGGGAGAACTGAGCCAGGACCGTTAAGTGACTGGGATTTGATTTTGCTCGTTTCTTGTTTGGGGTTTGTCATTTGTAAAATTGCATTAGGTTAAGACCAATTTGATCTAATTCAAAGGATATAATTTAATAAATTTACCAAAGATCATTTACGATTATAAAATGTTAAAGTAAATATCGAGATTTAGAACTAAAGCGAAACCTTGTCCCCTATTCAAATTCGTTAAAATTATTTGGAGTGAATAAATGGAAAGAATAGAAGAGGAAAATAAATTAAATAATAAAGAGGAAGGTATCAATTCGGATGCATTTTTTAAAGAATTTTCAGAAAAGTATAAGGAAGTAAAATTTAAAAATACAATTTTAACGATTTTGATTTGGGGTTGGGTTGGAGACGGTAAGACGGTCTCTATTCTAACAGCTAAACATTACCTTGATTTATTAAAACATGGAATATCTCTCGGAGAAATTGTTGATCAACAGGACCTGAAAGAATTAGAGAAATCTAATATAAAATTTGAAAATCTCCGAGCCCTTGATTTGGCAAAAAATACGTTAGCGTTCGTCCGTGAATATACGAAAGAGTTTATAGAGAATTGCGAATGGCCCAAAGGTACAAATAAGCACATTCCATTTTTATTGCGAATTGATACTTTCGATTCAAAAAATGCTTATCTATATATTCCTGATTTGCCTGGTGGCAGTTTTCAGGAGGCTGATGATATATCGAGCCATTTTATAAATGGATCAAATGGAATTATTATTTTAGTCGATCCAAAAAGATATAAAGAAAGTTCACATGAGGCAAGAAAGTATGTTTCGGAAGTGAGATATAGAATTAAATTCGCTGCGGAAAAAAAGATCCCCACTGTTATTTTTATAAATAAAGCCGATGATCTTTCGGGCATTCCTACAAATATCTTGGATAGTGTTCATGAGGAATTGACGATTTATCGATCAAAATTGGCTGGAGTTGAAGATGAGGATTATCAAATTTTGAGATCTTCAGTTATTGGGTCTAAACTTTGGGAAGAAAAAAGTCAGCCTAAACCAGATGAAGGAGCTATTTTTTTACCTAGTGCCGATCTACGCAATCCTTTAAATATTTTAAAAGGTTGGGTATGGTTAATTTACAAAGGATATGAAAATTCCAAGCAAATTAATGACAGCATTCCTAGTTTGCATTTTCGAAATCATTCAAAAAATATCAATTCTGTAGGTGCAAATCTTTTAGATATTAGATTAATATCAAATTACAAGAACTTAATAGGTTTGCCTATCTTAATTATTAGTGATTCTGAAGATAAAATAGAAATTTTATTTTTAACTGAAGATGGAAAATTGAATTTAGTCAAGTTTGGCAATTCCTCCGAATTCAAAACAGAAAAGATTGGAGAAATTATTGAATTTGATAGCGATATGACCGAATTGAAATGCTTTATAAGAGAAGGTTTTTTAGTCATCGGTAAAAGAAAAAATACTAGCTTCCTCTATTCCGGAATACTAGGCTCTGACTTGAATAAAACTGAATTAGAACATCCAGTTTATAGTTGGGAACTTATGGGAAATGAGGAATTATTTACTTCAAATGAAAATGGAAATTTATCAATATTGAAGCTAGAGAATAAAAAATGGATTCCAAAAGATTTTCTTACAGAGTTTCTCCCGAAACCAAGTAAAATTGAATTAATGTACGATTTTAAGGATCGGTCCCTTTTTGCTCATAATGGAACCATATCTTCTGGGGTTCGAATAGCCAATAATAAGTTTGGAGATCGATTTGAATACAAGGTTGTTCCGAAATACGATGCTGAATCGGCAGACGTATATGTCGGGCGGAATCTCTCATTAGTTTCACTTGCGGGCGAAAAATTCTTAGTTTTTGATGATACTGGAAAGTACTCAATTGCAAAAACAAATTTTCCTGAAATGTGCATCGTAAATCAAGTTGAAAGATATGCAGTTGTAATCACAAAAGATAATTTTATTAGAATTATACATCAAGATTCTGAAGGGAAGTATAAATTAACGGAGGATCATTTTTCAAAGCAACTAGAAGCGAAACCGGATGCTATCTTATTGAGTGAACAAAGTAATTCTATTTTTGTGTTTTATAAAGAAAGTGGCATTTCGATTCGTTTTAAAATATTTGGAATTTAAATGCACGAAACGCTATTTCAAAATTTAATTGAAGAGCTACCTGCTGGTGAATATCGAAATGTAATGAGGTTTATCCCCAGCGGATCGATGATGGGAGATTTTCCTGTTATTTTCGCTAATGCAGAAAGTGTAAGAAATCCTCAGAAACGTTTCTTTATAAAATGCATTTGGGTTGCGGATCAAAATGCGGGAGATAACACTAAATTAGTTACGAATGCAACAAGGCTCCACAGAATCTATAACGATCTCAAAAATGCTACTTTGGCAGAAAAAAAAATACCAATCGTGGATTTAGCAGAATTAAAATTTCTCGAAAATGATTCTGCTCTTCTAATAGTTATGGATTTACTTACACCTTTAAAACAATTAATCGAAGAAGGTAAAATAAGCAAAAGCAAAGTCAGAGAATTTATTCGAGTATTTGCAAATACTAATGAAGAAAAGCTTGATTGGATTCATTTTGATCTTTGTCCAAAAAACTTGGGAGTAAATTCAAAAAATGAATTTCGATTAATTGATTTGGATAGTTTTTACAAAGCCAAAGAAGGTAAGTTTGAAGTAAAGACATTGGCTTATAAGCGCTGTAATATTCTAAAATCTATAAATGATAAAATTATTGAACGAAGCGACGATGAGAAATATTATTCTATTGAATTGATTAAAAAATTTAAGCTAGAAATTTGTCTATGTGCAATACAAATATGGGCTGGGGAACTTTTTAGGTATCCTGGGAAGGTTTACAATTTAGAGGAATGGTTTTGGGCTTGGTTAAACAGTTTACCTAATAAATCACAAAGTGAGAAAGCATTTTGGAAAAAAGTTATTGAAGATTACATTCCGAAAAATATTTCTTTGAACCAAATTGCAAATGAGTATGAGCAAGAAATTCTTGAAGAATCGTCAGCCTCAAGTGATAGTACCTTTCATGAACTACCACTTATCTCGAAAGATGTTAACAATGCTGCAATCTCTCAAAATGAAATATATCCTGCGAATGAAATAGATAAGGTATTTGATCATTATGCGAAGTTAATTAGATCTGAAAATTTCAATGTGGATGATCTTCAGTTTTATTTAGATTTATTAAAGGAAGCGGTCGATAAGGCGCCAAATCGCGTAGATCATTGGATTGAATTAGTGACTATTTCGATATGTTATTTAAAAAGTGCGAAAAAATCTTATGAATATTTACAAATTGCGCTGAGATATCATAACCAAAACCAGGATTTAAAAAATAAAATGAGATTAGTTGAATTATGGATGCAATAGGTGAGCTAATGGATAACTCGCAATGTGTAAATATTTTTGTTTTTGCAAAAGGATTTGAAATTACAAAGAGTCATCGGGAGTTTCAATTAATTATTCCAAATACAGTACCTAAAAATCTCTCGAAACTTGAAAATTATACTTTGAATGTATTGGATTGGCCGGGAATTATAGATTCTTTTTTTGAAAGTAATCGATCCGACAAGATTTCTGAATTTTTCTTAATTAAGGATGATGAGCAGGGAGCGGTTGTTTGTATTTCTCCTTCGTTAGATCATTTAAAGAGAAAGAGTGTTATCGTAATCGCGATCTTTTTTCCCTCGAAAATAGTATTTACAGACCCCGATTTACCGTTAGCGAAAATTCAAAATCTTGGTTATAGGTTACTAGAAGAATTTAGATCCGCATTTTTAAAAAATCATGAAATTGTGGAGCGACAACTGTCAAAGGGAATCTTTCTTTCAGATACAAATTATTCTTATTCATCGGAAATTATAAAAAATGTTCAATTGTGGAATGCAATTACAGAAGTCTTAAAAAATTATAATGGAATCGCAGGGATAGTGCCTTCATTTGGTATTAAATTTTGCGGTAACGTATTGTTAGGGTCTAAGGAAGAATCAATGAATCCAAATTATTCAAATGCAATTGATGGATATATTAGTCCAATCACTAACGAATTCACTATTATTAGAAATAATATACTTGCAGTAGATAAAAATTCTTTACCGATAGAAGGCGAAGTGGACCAACTTAGAAGGGAAATTGTTGAATTAAAATCAATGTTTCAATCTCATGTTGATAGCTTACCTGGTCTTCTTCGATTTGCAATTAATGAAACATTGTCTCTCTTTTTTGGTAAAAAGAAGAAGAACTAAGTTCAATTGTCAATTTCATTAGAGTGTGATTTAAAAATTACAATACAATAATTCAATTTTTTTAGCGACTGTTTGAAAATCCCCCGAATGGGAATGGATACGATCGTGCAAAAAATTTAGCTATAGCGTTTTTCTTGTTCCAAAAATGCATGAATTTTTACAAAAATATTTGACAAAGAATTCACCAGGAGTCTAATAATAGCATGAGCCTTAATGTTCTAAAGTTCCATTTAAAACCTGGAAAAGTTTATAGGCGCAGTGACTTACTTCCTTATTCAAATAGTATAGATCGAGAATTAAAACAACTTGTTAAAGAAGGGTTTTTAAGAAAGCTTAGCACTGGGCTCTATTCACGCCCTAAACCAAGTAAGTTCGGAGAAGTCCCTACCGAATTACCTCTTTTAGTTGAAAAATATCTTAAAACCAAGGACTTTCTTGTGGTCGACCATAATTCTTTGAATGGAATAGGTTTAGGATTAACACAGCTATATAACGAATTTACTGTCTATAACCAAAAAAGGCACGGCAGAGTTGAGCTTGGGGGTATGAAGTTCAATTTCAAACGCAGATCTGGTTATCCGTCTTCCCCAAATTCTGAATTTCTTCTCGTTGAGTTTATGAACGAACGTAAAACTCTTGCAGAGCATCCGGAAAATTTACCAAAGTATCTTCGAAACAAACTCCAATCCCTCAATAAGGCGAAATTAAAAAAATACGCTGAGAGCTTTGGAAAAGTTGCAGTTAAAAAAGAACTCGAACAATTAATATCAAATACGTGATTAAACCCTTTATCCATGAAGATAAAAATTGGAAAGAGCTAATTCAAATAGTATCTGATTCCAAGAAAATTTTACCTACATTAATTGAAAAAGACTACTGGATTATGCATACCCTTTGGTCTTTATCTAACTCCGGTCTAAGTTACTTTATGAAAGGGGGAACTTCACTTTCAAAAGCATATCGAGTGATTGATCGTTTTTCCGAGGATATTGATTTATTAATAGAAGATGAATCTTTACGATCTCAAACGGCAAGAAAAGATACATCACCAAAAAATGTAGAAAAAAGAAAGAAATTCTTTGACGGGCTTACAACTAGAATTCAAGTTCCTGGGGCAGTAAATATTGAACGTAACAAAGACTTTGATAGCGATCATCTGATTAATGCTGGAATTGTCGTATCATATAACTCCTCCAATCAAGTCGAAGGAGTTAAGTCGGGAATACTTCTTGAAATAGGTTTTGATACAGTAGAGCCATGGGAAGAAAAAAATATTTCATCGTGGATCATTGATTATTTGGAAAAAACTGAACAATTAAAAGATTTTTTCGATAACCGAGCTTTAAGCGTAAGATGCTATCGTCCAGAATATACTTTTGTTGAAAAATTACAAGCAATCTCTACTAAATATCGTCAATTAGCAGAGGGATTGGATATTTCGAACTTTGCACGACATTATTATGATGTATATAAACTTCTTGAACTACCGAATATTCAAAAATTTATTGGTTCAGAAAAATATATTGAACATAAAAATAATCGTTTTAGATCTAAGGACGAAAAAAATTTAACTAAGAATGATGCTTTCATTTTAAACAATCCAAATATGTTTAAACAAATTGAGGATCGATATGAAAAAACCAAAGCCATCTATTATGGAAAAGTACCGCGATTACAAGAGATCATAGAAAGTTTAAAACCACATTTATCAAAAATGTGATGCTTATATTTTTTCATCTTCAGCAGATAATTTTAAAAATCTTTTACTATTAAAAACTCTTGGTCTCCTATCTATTTCGTAAGTTTAATAAATGTTCCATTTTCATAATTGAATGTTTTATGTAAATATTTCAAATCAACGAGTTGATCTGTGCCTATCAAAATAGTCGAATTCATTATCTGCTTTCGGACAAGTCAAAACAAACTGAATTCAACCCTGTGGAAAAACAGGCTATCCTCCAGCTAAATCTTTACCAATTCTCTCCAGCCTCTTCCGATTCTTCTCAAAACAATTACCCCAAAGGTCCGTTTCGAATCTGTGCAATTTAGCCCGGTTATTTCTAAAACATAAATCCCAGCTCGAAAACTCCCTTTCTGGATTCGTAAAATCAGTCCGCAACATCCTCAAATAATTCCTACGAGCTGCTGAAACCCAGGTTTTAGGCTTAGCTCGTTTAGCCAAAAAATCCAGATCCCGAGCATAACAATTCAACCGGTTTGTTTCCAAATGAACCATTCTTAGCTGAACGGGACTGATCGGATCATAAAGCTCTTTCTTACGAGCAAAGTGATTCAGAAATTTAGAAATAAACTCAACCCTCGCTTGACCGGTTAGACTTCTCGCTACTTTATTTACTAAGTTTGCAGAATCAATCGCTCTAAATTTCCAATGAGGATCTTCCTTAATCTTAATATACTTAAATTGGGTTATGAATGTAAGAAGACTTTTACAAGAGTTCTCCGCCGCTTTACCCCAAGAAACCCAAACATCAAGTTTTCTTCTTTCTCGGAGGAAGTAGTCATATTTAATGTTTAGATTTTGGGATAAGGTCTGAGCTAACCATCTTGGAAATACCTTACTTTCTTCTTTTTCCTTGTTCGATCTGATAGCCATATTTCTCTCCCTTGAATTTGAGAATATCAGCAGCCATATGAACAATTTCTTCTTCCGTAAAGTATCGTTTCAGTTTTGCTAAGGGAGAAATCACAAGACAAATATTCTTGAACTCATGCTCACCACCTTTACGCAGAGGAAGAATGTGTTCATTGAGTGCATCCACTGGGTAAACATCTCTTCCGGTAAGAAAACATTTTCCTTTTTGGGATTTTAGAATCTTGTAAAAATCCTCTGCTCTAAATCTGTATTTCAGAATACGACTCTTTTTCTTCATTTGAGTCTCTCCAAGGTTCCATTAGACTTCTTGTCCTTGAAGTTCGTATATAACAGATACGGAAATTCTTTAGCTTTCTTCTTAATTCCAAAATCAATAGACCGGTTATAACAGGCTTGGTTGATTCTCCTTTTCTCGATCAATTTTAACTTGAGCCATTTTCTAAGAATCAACATGGCAGAAATTTTGTGAATATTCAATAAGTTGCAAACTTCGGAAACAGAATAGTAGGATCCATTTTCTTTCCCGTCAGAAATCAGATTCCAGATCTTAGAAGCTGTTTTCTGATGCTGTAACTCTTTCTTTCTCTGAATAGGAGTTCTGTTTTGATCCGACCAAAACGTATTGTGAGCGTTCATTTCTTTTAAGAGAAGTGAGTTCACATCCTTTAAGGAAGCTGGAGAATTGAGTAAAGAAAATCCGGATTGAAAAACGACATTGTCTTTTGAACTCTCAGTTTCCGGAAAGTATTCAAATTCTTGGATTAAAGAATGAAACCAATTTTTGGAACCTGAGTCGTTCTTTCTCAGCGCAAATCCCTTCCTTCCGATCCCAACTGCTGGCTCTAACGGCCCTCTGGGATCGGAACCAAAGGATAATTTACCCCATCTCTTCGTCTCACCAACAACAGCATCAACATCACTACACTCAGCACCAGCAAGCGCAACTTCATTCTCACAAATCACATCCAACCCAAACACATGAGCATTCTTTAAAAAACTAAATTCATTCAAGTAACGAGTAGAGTTCTCGGGACGGATGTAACAGTAAGAAGAGAATGCTGTCTTCAGCAGTCTATGATTGCCTTCGGCTACTTGGTTGTGGACTCCATTCTTACTCCATCTGTTTCTTGCCCAACGGTAACGAGCATCTTTAGAATGTGCTGAGTGATTTACTTGGCGATGGTTCTTGTAAATATTCCATAAAAATTCATATGCGGAATCAGTCATTAAGGGAGTTTGTAAAGGAAGATGATCCTTGATGATGACGCCTACTGATCCCTATAAAAAATGGTACCTAAATACCAGCTTGTCTCCAATAACTATCGAAACTGAAGGTATCTGATTTCAATATTCCTAAAGTAGATTTAGTTCTTTGAATCAATTGGCTAAGATTCTCCGGACAAAAATTAGCCATATAGTTTTTCTTCCAACGACACCAGATATATTCTTGCGGATTTAACTCCGGAGCATAAGGAGGCAAAAATTCCACTCGAAGCCTTTTCTCATTCTCTTTTAAAAATTCATTCATTGCTTTGCTTTTATGGGCAGATAGATTATCCCAGACTATTAAAATCTTTTTGCGATTTTCCTTTAGAAGTATATTTAAAAAATAAATAAGATCCCGGCTTTTAACAGAGCCTGTTATGATCTGGAAGTAAAAATCTTTTTTAGAAATAGCGCCTATTACTGATAACTTTTTCCAAGACATCTTGTGACGAAGAATCGGTGTCTTTCCGATTAAGCTCCAAGTTTTTACCGTATATGGATTCTGGCTGATTCCGCTTTCATCTAAAAATATGACCTTAAACCCTTCATTCTCTGCTTTTTTTTATACCGGGCCAAGTTTTCGTTTTCCAAGTTTCAATTGCATTTTCATCTCTTTCCAACGCTCTTCTTTTTGGTTTTTGATACGAAAACCCTAATTGATGCAAGAGAGTTCCCACATAATCTTGATGATACGTTACTCCGAATTTTTTTCGTATGATTTCCGATACGCGATACGTTGACCAAAGTTCATTCGGATAACCGTTACTTATCGGACCTTTCAAGATGATTCTTTTTAATTCTTTCTTCTCTGAAATGCTCAACTTGGTCGGTCGACCTCGTTGGCCATTCCATTTTACTCCTTCGATTCCTTCCGATTCATATTTATCTCGCCAACGCATTACCGATTGCTTACGTACGCCAAGCTTTTTTGATACTCCGTAGCACGTGTAGCCCTTCTCAAGTAAACGAATTCCCTTCAACCTACGTTTTTCCAAACGTTTTAACTTTTCCCTTTCTAAGCTTTGCATTATGACAATGGGATATGATGGATATATTTTTGGTACTCTTTTTTGTAGGGATCAGTAGTTGGATCAATTGGTAAAGTATAACCGTAAACATAGTCGGCCTCTGGTTTTTCTTTTTGATTAACCAAGCGCTCCTTTCTATAGATCAAAAGATTTTCCGGAATACTCTGCAATGGAAGAAAATTGAGATGAATATTATAACTCACGATTTACTCTACTTCTTTATTTTTTATACTTCTAAGCACATACTTATTTTTCATACTGCTTTTTGAGCAACTAGTCGCTCGAAAACAAAACTATCCGTTCCCCTTCACAGTACATTAATATTTGCACCAAAACATTGCATTTTAAAAACTTATAAGTCAAGAATTATGATTTAGTACACTCTACTTTAACACCAAAATGTGCAAGATATAGAATATTAAAATCATTAGATAAAGCATAATATTATTAAAAATTTAAAGTAATCTGTAATAGTTAGAACTTGATCTTATACTCCTTAGAATTACCAAGGAAAAAAGATCACAACACTACAAAAAATAACCAAGAACAAGATTGGACTTTTGAAGTTAGCGGAAACTTTGAGGAACGTCTTAAAGGAAGTGTCAGATCTTATTTTGGCTATTACAGATTAACGGTTGCGATCTGTGCGACGTTTGGCGTTCGTTGTTTTGGCCGCTTATATTTGTCCTTTATATTTTGGGTCAAAGTCAACCATCCATTCAATCCCATATTTATCTCTAAACATTCCAAAGTAAGAGCCCCAAGGGCTGTCGGCAATAGACATTTCAATTTGTCCACCTGCTGATAGCCCATTAAATAATTTGTCTGCTTCTTCTTTACTTTCTGCACTGATTACAATTTTACTTCTGTTCTCATTTTCATTTGTTCGCCCCATAGCTTCCGGGACATCATTTGCCATCAACATATTATATTTACCAATAGGCAAAGCAATGTGCATAATTTTATTTTCTTCTTTTTTTGCTACTGGAAATTCAGGACTTGCAAGGTCTTTGAAACGTATAATTTTTGCAAACTCTCCGCCAAATACTGATTTATAAAATGTAAACGCTTCTTCGGCATTCCCGTTGAAGTTAATATGAGGATTAATAAGTGCCATAATTTTTATTTTTAAACGTTAATCAATTTTTGAATGTCAAATTTAGTCATTTGCATAAATGTTTCAATTACTTTTTGAGATTCTTCAGGATTGCTCATAAGACTATCCACTTTTATGTGACTACCTTAACCTTAGGTTGAATTAGCAATCTTGAACGGAGTGAGGAGACGAAGTTATGCGACGTTTTGAATTAATCGTTTTGCCATTTTATGCGATAATTCGCTTTCATATCATCTTGATGTTTTCTCTGATCATAAATCGTAATCTTAAAAGCATTCCGATATTCCTCTCCTCCAGCTGATCGCTGGAAAAATAAAGCTGAAAAATCTTTTAGCTTTTCCTTTTTAGTTCCAGTAGACTTGAGATATTTTACAGAAAAGAATTTCTCTGGAGTCCGAAAAATCGTTAAAAGCTCATCATCTGATAGATTTGATTTAAGTAAATTGCAATCTTTACAAGTAGGAATTATATTTCCCGCGGAGTGTATTCCTGTCTTACTTATTGGATTAAAATGATCAATGTGAACAATACCATTAAAATAATCCGCTCGCTCGAACATCAATCCACAGTAATAGCAATTTGGACGCTTCAGATAACTATCTGTAACATTTGAGGCAATCCATAGGCTATTAATCAAAAGATCTTCTTGAAAATTGTATCGATTTGTACTCGATCTTTTAAAGATATTCTCAAACAATTCCGGTTCTCTTTCGTATGTGTTCTTTATTCCTTCCCAATTCCAAGCAGGGTTAATCTTAGATCTTGATTGATTGTAAATTTCGAAAATTTTAGTTAAAAATTGATTCATACTCTCATACTTTTTTTTTTCAGAAAACAGTTAAGATTTTTTTAGAAATTTTTCAAAATGTCGTCTAACGAAAGAGTCTCCTCGACGTTGCGTCCGCAAATCCCTTCCTTCCGATCCCAGCCGCTGGCTCTAACGGCCCTCTGGGATCGAAACTCACGTTGAAATACATCCCAAAATAGATCCGATTGAGATTGGTTGATAAACGGACATTCTGAATTTTGCGAGCTATGAATTCCTACTTTGAAAGAATCTATGCAAAAATCCGCTATTTTTGTACAGAGATGCTTGATTTTTTGACAGAAAATCCAAAATAACAGATTTAAATCCGTTATTTTGGTTGAAGTTTTTTCATTTTGAGAAACGTTGAACTAATCTTTCCTTAGGATATTGTTATGGTTTCAAAAAATGGAATATGGGCCCGGATTTTGTCTTCAGGCGTTCTGGTATTACTCGGCACGGCGGATTCTCTCTTGGCTGTGGATGGCTTGACCCGGAATGCGATCAATGCGAGATACGAGGCTTTAGCCGGAACAAACACTGCCTTGGGCGGCTCTCCGGTCGATGTCGCTTTAAATCCGGCCAATCTTTCCTTGACAAAAGGAAAAAAAATCGAATTTGGCTTGGGCAATTCTACGATCTTCAATCGGTATCAGGATCAGTTTCTGGATTCCAATTCGGATTACGTTTACGCCAACGATAAAAAGAGCAAAGTCAACGCCCCCGCTCCTTACATCGCTCTCAAACTTCCGGTTACCGAATCCATTGATTACGGTGTCGCTCTCTACATTCCCGGTGGTGCGATCGGAGGTGTGGATCAAATCATTCGAAATACTCCGAACGGCCAGTCTCTCAATCAATGGGCGGGAATCAACATTCCAGGTCCGATCGGTGATTTCAAACAAATCAAAGAAACCAATTCCAATCAGTTTGCAGTCGTAAAGCTCGTAAACGGAATCTCGGTTCGTTTCGGTAATCTTTCCCTGGGTGCGAGCATCGAAGCTATATATGGAACTCAAAAGCTCAATCAAAAATACTACGATATCACGGGCTCTTTGGAAATTCCCGGACAAGGATACTATTACGAAAGCAGTAAAAAAGCGTTTTCCATCGGCGGTGTCGTGGGCGCGAACTATACAGTTACCGATCGTTTTAGAATCGGCTATTCATATCAGGCTCACTCTTCCGTTCCTCTCAACGGAAGTTATCAAATCGGTTTGAACGACCCCTACTATTACAGAAGATCCGGCGTTTCCTATAACTTCGACCTTCCCGAAAAACATTCATTAGGATTTGCTTATGGTCCTGAAAATTTCAAAATAGCGGTGGATCTGATCTATACGAACTACGGTTCTTATCTTCGGAAAGCGAATCAGAAACTCGAAGACCCTTGGTTGCCTACTCCTCTCGGAAATATCGCAGACGCGGACGCTCATCTCAATTTTAGAAATCAAGGCGGTTTTTTAATCGGGTTAGAACATAAGCTCAGCGAATCTTGGGTGTATCGATTGGGTTATTCCTACAACACTCTCGCGATCAAAAGCAACGGACTCGGCGGAACCACGGGCGGATTTTTTTCCCTCAATCACGTATTCGCGGGAGGTTTGAGTTATCTATTTGATAAATGGAGTTTGGATCTGGGAATCAGTTACAACGGGCCTAAAAATCATATCAACGGAGGAAAGGGAACGGACTGGGATCTTTCTCACTCTATCAAAACCGGGCCGACTCAATTCAATTCCGCCGGATATTCTTACAGCGGAGAATCCAGCATCCTTGCGGTCAATATCGGAGCGACAAAAGCGTTTGAATAATTTTTTCCGAGTAAAAGCGCGGGCGTTGTTTTCGATCGGATCATTAGAAATATCTAAAATATTTGCAAAACTCAGTTTTGAAAATTTAGTCAATGGATTTCGATCCTGAAAAATTTCGAGTTTCGTTATCCGTAAAAAAACAGTCCTAGGCAAACAACCGAAATTTTACTCTCAAGGGGACTTCAAGTCCCCTTTTACTGATCTCTATAAAATTGAATACCGTTTCATTTTCAACACAAAGCACTGTTTGTCAAATGTAAAGAACTTAGGAATTCACGCTCCTTTATTTTTCAGAAGCAGTAGAGTCATATCGTCGCTCTGAACCTTTTCAAAATCGGTCACCTTTGAAAAAATTTCAGTTCCGAGTTGTCTAAGTGGAAGTTTCGCGTTTGACTCAAGCAATTTGATCAATCTTTCTTCTCCGAACAGCTCATCGGATTGATTGCGAGCTTCTGTGATTCCGTCAGTGTACAAAAGTACAATATCTCCAACGGACATAGGAACCCTATGGTCTTCCAAAACGTCTCCTAAGTTGTCGACAATCCCAAGCCAAGAACCGGTCGTGGGAATCATTTCAACCTTCCTTTCTTGGGCGCGATAGATCATCAGATCCATATGCTTACCGGACACGACTAAATAATTGTCTTCCAGCCGAAAGAGCATCATCGTCATATAACGATCCGTCCCCAAACGCGCGATATTCTCCTTAATGACTCGATTGGCCTCATTCAATACTTCGGAAGGATTGAGCATTTTCTTTTGTTGAACGATTGCTTGGATCGCGGTTTGAGCCATCATCATGATCAATCCGGATTCCACTCCGTGACCGGAAACGTCCCCGATTCCCACCCACTTTTCTCCGTTAGGCGCGTCGATGATGTCGTAATAATCTCCCCCCACCGAATCTGTGGGAACCATAAGAGCCGCCACCTCGTAACGCCCTATGCTCGTCTTACGCGGAAGAAGAGCCGTTTGTATCATTTTGGCTAACTGCATCTCACCCCAGAGAGCGTCTCTGGCTCGAAGCACTTCCGCGCGAGAGTTATCCAAATTTTGATTGGCCCCCACGAGTTCGGCTCTCAAAAGATATTCGGATCGAACGAGTTTGAATCTCACCCAAGAGATCGCGGCGGTGATGATGATGGTGGATCCAAGAAAGAAAAGATTGTTTACGATGATTCTCGGATCGAAGGGTTGATCCTCCACGATATTAAATCCGAGGTAAATGGACAACACAAGAAATCCGTTGACCACGGAATGGATCGGACGCCAGGAAAGCAGAATGTTCACCGCCATAAGCACAAGCATCAGACCTGCGTAATAACTCGAATTGAACCCTCCCAAATCCACGGTCATTAAAACGATCATCAGACTGATCATGGAGGAAATGATATATCCGTGCATCGGATAGGAACGATTGGGATGCGTAAAACGGATCAGAAGGTATTCGATGATGACGAGAACGGTCGTCGCACCTCTGTAAATTGCGAATCGAAGATGCAAATGAGGAGGTTGCGTATAATAATCCAAAAGCAGAAAGAATGGAATGAGAATCATACAAAGTAGCGTAAGCACCTGCATCCATTCGCGGACGATTCCCTGAAGGTATATTTCAAAATCATCATTTACCTTCGGATCCGTAATTATTTTGTCTTTGAGTGTGAACTGCATACTTTTAAACCGTTTTAACCGTTAGGCGCCCGCATCTCCAGAAACATTTGGCATCCGGTTTTTTCGAAAAAGATGCGACTATGCCCCGGAAGAGTGGAAGCCAATTCTAACATTTCTTCTTCCGTTCTATGATACAGAACCCAGTCCAACCAATACTCCATAAACGCTTTATCAGGATTACTGACGTGAAAGTTTCCTACGATCAACTTGCCGCCGGGCCTGAGCATCTCGAAAAGTCTCGCGAGTACCGCTCTTGCAACCGGAGGAGTTAGATAATCGAAAAGTCCCATCGAATAGATGAAGTCGAATCTTCCCCAAGTTCCGGGAAGATCTCGGATACGGAGCATGGAACGTACGGAATCGTTGATGTATCTAACGTGAATCGAAATTCCTTTTTCAAGTTCGAGCTGATTCACCGTATTCATCGCAACTCGAAGCGCTTCCATATCCTGATCAAGCAAGGTAAAGTGAATTTTTTTCAACTCGACCATATCGCTGAAAGCTTCTCCGATTTCATCCGCAGGGCCGCAAGCGACGGACATAGCCCGAAAATCTGCATTGTCGTGATTTTCTACGGCCTCCCGAATTTGATCCGCGATCATCCTGCGCCGATTGCGCACCGCATTTGCGGCCGGAATTTGCAGAGGATAACTGTGCAACAACCTTGCGAAAAGAGATTTGCCCATGATTTCATTTTCATAAATCATCTTCATCATTTCGTAGTCCCCCGCGTATCCGCGAGGTTTTAAATTCGTCCGCAACATAAAAGCGGAATGAAGAATAAAGTCCCAGACCTGTTTTCTGAAAAAAAATCCGTGCGCTTCGTTTTCGTCCTTAGAGAAATTTTTTGTTTGTTCCTGGAGTTCCAGTACTTTGGATTCGAAAAACTCCATAAACGTCTGACCTTCCCGCTCCAGAATCATTTGATGCAAATGTTCCTGAACCGGTCCCGGTTCTTTTAAAAATTTCCGATCCAAATCGTCGAAGAATTGTTTATATACGTTCAATTCGAACGTGAGATTGGCGCTGTATTCTTTAAAACGTTGATTCACTTTTTCTTTTTGATTGAGTATCAATTGCAAATTAAAAAGTCCGGTGTCATATACGGTGAATCTCTTTTTGCCGATCAGATCGACCACGTCTACGGTATCGTCTAGAAGCAATACCAAATACTGAGGAAGAGCGGCGGAAGTAGCCGCATGTTTAACGGGAAGCATCCTACATCTACCGAGTTCGATTCTCTTTCCATCCAATTCGATGATAAAACCGTCGGCGTTAAATGGAACGATGTATTGCGGCGCTTTCGGAAGCCGAATTTGAAAAGAATAGCGCGAATGTCCGCACACTTCTACGTTCGTAATGTTCCCATTCGTTTGGAGTAAACCGACGATGGTATGTTCGACGATCATATAAACTATTGTCCTACGACCTGAATTCTTCCGTCTTTAGTCTCGAAGATCCGTAAAGCGGAAAAACTTAAGTCCTGCCATTTCTTTGTCTTGTTGTAGATGAGTTTTACCTTGCCGTTTCCTTTTTTAATCATTTCCAAAGTTTTAATCACGGGAGTGATCGTGGAAGAATTCATATATTCAAGTTCCCTAAAGTCCCAGATTACCGCTTTGCGTTGATCGCTACCTCGTTTCATTACGTCCGACAACGTTGGTATGATGAACTGACTCGGGTTTCTCTGAACGCTTTTTCCGAGCCAACGAATTAGAATCTCGTCGCCGTCCACAACTTCCAATTGAAGTTGGTCTTCCGAAAAAATCTGATTGTTCAAGCTCATGTTAAACCACCTGCTCCCTATCTATTTTCGGTTGTAGGGCCGATACATAGAGAATGTCATCTTCGTTTACATAAAAATCGAGAATTGCCTCGCCTTCATAAGCGATACGAATGAGTCCTAGTCCGCTTTCATTGTCTTCTAAGGGTTGTCCTGCCACAAGTTTCAGTCTTTCTAAATAAGCTTGAAACGGAGATTGAAAACTTCGAATCCATTGAACGATAGAATCGAGACGACGCAGATTTTCTACGATTCCCGCGGAAGGGAGAGGGCTCCAAGCTTGCACGAGCATTCCGTCCTTACCTGATTCTAATTTAAAAGTAAACTCTTGGCTTTCACTTGTGAAATGACCGTATTTGATCGCGTTCTCAAGAATCTCGGATGCGATCATACAAAGCGCGTCCCTGGTTTCGTCCGATGAACCCAGCTCTTCCAAAAAATTACGACACTCTTCTCTTGCCCGTTCTATCTCCGCCCAAATAGGACGAAGTTTCATTTCAAGCAATTTGCCTTGGTTGCTATTTTGCATTCGAGCCCTCCGCCCCGTTAGGCCAACAACATCTCTTATCAGCGTTGGACGAAGCGCGGCGATCTTTCATAACATCCCAACCGGGAAGAATATTTCTTGCGGTTCCTTTTTACCTCGTAGCAAAAATGTACCGATTGCTTTGACGTTGATTTCATGACGAATAAAATCGGAAGTAAAAGAATCCAAAAGTATATCATGACCCGTCGTTTTCGTAAGAGCTTCCAGTCTGCTCGCGGTATTGACCGCATCGCCTAACACGGTGTATTCCATGTGTCGCGACGAGCCGATGTTTCCCGCAAACACGTTCCCGGTCGAAATCCCGATTCCCATCGCCACGGGAGTGAGAATTTTTGGATTTCGATTATCATTAAACGCGCGTAGATACTCTCGAATTTGCAGAGCCAATCGAACGCAGTTGATTGTATCCTCTTCTTCCGGGAAAGGACAGCCAAAAGTGATCAAAAGACCGTCTCCGAGTAATTTATTTACCGAGCCTCCGTTCGCATACGTGATATCCATAAGCCCCGTAAACAACTCGCTCAAAAAAGCCGCGAACTCGTCCGGATCCAACGTTTCGGCGATCCCCGTGGAATTTCGAACGTCGCAGAATAACATCGTAGCTTGAACATTCTTTCCTTCGAGTTCCGTTTGCCGTTTTTCATCGATGAGGTAGTCCACCAAGTTTTCCGGAAAATATTTCTCCAACAGACGTTTTGCCTGTTCCACATCCTCCATTCGTTTGTTGAGTTCTTGCGATTTAGCATGCAGTTCGCTTATATCCCGTAAGGTGAAAACACAGCCGTGAGAAGTTCCGTTCGTATCATGAATCGGAGCTACCGTACAGATAACGGGAGTACTTCGTCCATTGGAGCCGGAAAGAATCACGTGTTCAAAAACGGCGGGCGACTGATTGATCGTAGCATAAGAAACTAAATTTTGAATGATTACACCTTTCGTGTCTCTTAAATGCATTACATCGTCCACTATTCTACCTCGAACCGCTTTTTCGTTTATTCCCAAAAGGGCTTCCGCAACCGGATTTAAAAACTTAACTCTGGAAATCGAATCGGTAGCGATCACCCCGTCTCCTATCGAACTCAAAGTGGTAGTCAACCAGCTTGCATCTTCACGAAAACGTTTCTCCATCTTATGCCGATAGAGGCACATCTCAACCGTGATCTCAAGTTCTCGAACATTCACCGGTTTGAGAATATATCCGAACGGTTCCGTTACACGCGCCCTTTTCAGAGTGGCCTCGTCGCTGTCTGCGGTCACATAGATCACCGGAACATCCAGTATTTCTTTTAACTTGACTACGGTTTCAACCCCGTCTATAAACCCGGTGCCGAGAACAATATCGATCAACACAAGATCCGGGCGAATTTCCCGGGCCATCTGGATCGCTTTTTCTCCGTTAGTCGCTAGACCGATCGAAGTGTAACCGAATTTCTGTAAAATCTCTTGAATATCACGCGCTACGATCCTTTCGTCTTCGACGACAAGAATCCGTGAAGCCTGTGACGCCCGATTCGCAAATTCTAACATCTTAGCACCGATAAAAAATAAGAATCGATTCGAAGGAAAGATTCTTATTCAGGCTTTGACGATAAATAAAATGAAATTGCCGCTTGGACGTTCTCAATCCCGTTCTGTTACGCATAATCAAAACCTAAGTGTTCGTTCGTTAAAAACTGAAGATGTTTATTTATGCTTTTAAAATCATCTCAGCCGCCTGGAACCTTATATTGGCAAGTTTTGATACGAAAGACTCGGATGGCCTCTTTCATGACGGTGATCCGCTCCGACTAAATTTGCGGCGCGTCCCGAAACTCTATTATACTTTATCAGAAAGATCAAGCCGCAAGAACCAGTTCCCATCGAGCGCCCCTTAGGAAGTGAGATGCCTGAGTTTCTTTTGAGATAGGTTCTTATAATTAGAACGAGTTCGGGCTTAGATATCGCTCTACAGAAGAGACTATCTAAAAACTTCTGATTGAGATCGGCTATTTCCGAACTAATTTTGTGAGAAGTGAACATAGTACTCCTTACACCGTAATTTTTACGCGTCGAACCGTTTTAAAACGGATTTCGATCCGGGCAGCGAAAGACCTTCCTAAGGCTTCCATTGATTGTTGCGGTAAATCGTCAGTACGGACTAACAGATTTTTTGACTTTAGTCAACTAGTTATTTCCAACATTCAAAAAACGAAAAATAGTTCGAAGATGGGAGACATAGGCAAGGTGCCGATGATCGAACGAGCGGATCAATTTAAACCCAAGGTTCTTATGGACGGGGATCGGACCCGCCACTCTTTTTCCTTATCAACTTCCCAGCAAGCATCTCACAGATTACATCGTATTACCGGTTTTCCTGTCGTTTAAGGTTGTAGTAGTTCCTACATTTTGATGCTTGGAGACTAGTTCTACGTTCCACAATAAAACAATCAGCCCAGTTTAAACTACGATCACTTTTCCCTGTTTATAATCCACGGTCACTTTTTGTCCGTCCGAAAAATTACCATTTAAAATGTAACGGCTGAGAGAATTGCCAACCTCTCTTTGGATCAAACGTTTCAGAGGTCTAGCTCCGTATTCGGCGTCGAAACCGGCTCTAGAAACATAGTCCTTCAATTCGTCTGTAAACTGAACATCCAAACCGTTCTCCTTCGCCTTTTGTTTCAACGCCTCCAGCTGAATGTCAGCGATCTTGTGAATCACGGAATTTGAAATTGAATGAAATAGAATCACCTCGTCAATTCGGTTTAAGAATTCTGGTTTGAATTGTTTTTTCAAACGTTCTTCGACCAATCTTTCTCTTTCTTCGGCGCTATATTCGGAAGAACCCAAAATGTCCGATCCGATATTGGAAGTGAGAATGATCACCGTGTTCTTGAAATCAACGTTACGCCCCTTTCCATCGGTCAATCTTCCTTCATCTAAAATTTGAAGAAAAACGTTGAATATATCCGGGTTCGCTTTTTCAACTTCGTCGAATAGAATCAGAGAATATGGTCTTCTTCTCACCGCTTCGGTGAGTTGGCCTCCTTCGTCGTATCCCACGTAACCGGGCGGCGCTCCAATAAGTCGCGCGATAGAATGCGCTTCCATATACTCGCTCATATCGATTCGATGCATCGCATTTGCATCGTCGAACAAGAATTCTGCGAGAGCCTTTGCGGTTTCCGTCTTTCCAACTCCCGTAGGCCCCAGGAATAAGAAAGTCCCGATCGGTCGATTCGGGTCCGCAATTCCAGCCCTTGATCTTTGTACCGCTTCGGATACAAGTTTGAGAGCGTGATCCTGGCCGATAACCCTTGTCTTCAAAGCGTCTTCCATCAAAAGAAGTTTTGCCCTTTCTCCTTGAAGCATTTTGGACACGGGAATCCCGGTCCAACGAGAGACGATGTTCGCAATGTCTTCTTCGGAGACTTCTTCCTTCAAAAGCCGAGAGGGCCCCTCTTGTTTTTTTAATTCTTCGTTTGCGGCTTCGAATTCTTTTTGCAGATCAACTAATTTTCCGTAACGGATTTCGGCGACTCGATTGATTTCTCCTTTTCTTTCCGCGTCCGCTTCTAAGTTTTTATACTTTTCGATCTCTTCCTTAATTTGTTTCAATCGCAAGATTTTGGATTTTTCCAAATCCCATCTCGCCTTCAAAGTTTGGAAATTCTGCTCTTGTTCCGCAAGATCCTTTTCGAGTGATTTCAATCTTTCTTTCGAAGCGGGATCCTGTTCTTTTTTCAACGCCTCTCTTTCGATTTTTAAGGATTGAATCCGTTTACTCGCGCGATCCAATTCTTCCGGCATGGAGTCGATCTCGATTCTCATCTTAGAAGACGCTTCGTCGATCAAATCCACAGCTTTATCGGGTAGGAAACGATCCGTGATATATCGATTGGAAAGAGTAGCCGCCGCAATCAACGCGGAATCAAGGATTCGAATTCCATGATGGAGTTCGTAACGTCCTTTGAGTCCTCTTAAGATCGTGACCGTTTCCTCGACGGAAGGTTCTTTTACGTAAACGGGCTGAAACCTTCTTTCCAAAGCGGCATCCTTTTCGATGTATTTCTGATATTCTTTCAGAGTGGTCGCGCCGATACATCGGAGTTCCCCTCTGGCAAGCATCGGCTTCAGCATATTAGAAGCGTCTAATGCGCCTTCCGTTGCCCCGGCGCCTACAAGAGTATGAATCTCGTCTATGAACAAAATAACCTCTCCGTCCGAGCCCTTCACTTCGTCGAGAAGTGCTTTCAATCTGTCTTCAAACTCCCCTCTGTATTTGGCGCCCGCAATCATTGAACCAAGATCCAAAGTATAAAGGGTTTTATTTCTGATTCCCTCCGGAACCTCTCCTTGAACGATCTTGTTCGCAAGTCCCTCTACGATCGCGGTCTTACCCACTCCGGGTTCCCCGATAAGAACCGGATTGTTTTTCGTCCTTCTGGAAAGAACTTGAATCGTCCTTCTTATCTCTTCGTCTCTTCCGATAACGGGATCGAGTTTTCCCTGTTTAGCGAGGTCGTTTAGATTTTTTGCATACTTCGCAAGAGCGTCCGTTTTTCCTTCCGGTGAATCGTCCATGATCGTCTTTCCCTTTCTATTTTCCAAAGTAATATTCAGTAATTTAGAATATTCTAATCCTAATTTAAAAAATTCCCCCTTCAATGGTCCGGCTCCGTTTTTCATAAGCCCGAGAAGCACATGATCCGTGGATAAATATTCGTCTTTCAATTCCCTACGAATTTCGTCCGCGGTTTTCAAAAGAGAAACCGCGGAACGTGAAAATCCTACGTCAGAAGTTCCTCCGACTTTCGGAAGCCGCCTCAGTGCATCTTCGGTTTTTTCGAGAAAGGATTTCGGATTTAGATTGAGTTTTGAAATTAAAAGTGGAACAAGTCCGTCGGTCTGGACCAAAACTTCCCTGAGAATGTGTTCTTCGCTGATTTCCGGATTTCCCGACTTTTCGGCGGAAATTTGTGCGTTATGCAACGCTTCATTTAATTTTGCAGTGAGTTTATCTAGTTTCATTTCCTAATTCTCCAAAGGAAGATTTACTTTCTCATTTAGAATTTAGACTCTTTGATTCTAAAAAAATCTCAATTTTTCTGCCATATTGGCATCTCCATTTTAATAGGCAACCCATATTCATTTCTAGAATGTGGGAACTACCATTCGGGATCAGGTATCATTTTCACATTGCCATGTCGAATTCCAAACCTTGAACACATAGTTTCCACAAGTAGAAAATTATAAATCGAAAGGAAGACCCAATCGAGCCATCCGAATTCTAAGCGAATCTCACCCATTTTATGTCCCGTTTTTTGTAAAACCATTTACTTTTCCTTTGACAGCGAAGGGTTTAACGTGCGTTTTACAAGAAAGCATCATGAGTAAAGAACCCCCAAAAGAAAGCTGGAAATCCAGAACTGGACTCATCCTCACCGTGGCGAGTGGAGCGATCGGCCTCGGAAATTTCATTCGATTTCCCGGACAAGCGGTGGCAAACGGCGGAGGAGCCTTCATGGTTCCCTACATCATCAGCTTCATTCTTGTCGGAATCCCAGTCTGCGTCACGGAATGGATCATGGGAAGAATGGGAGGTCGCACCGGTCATAGCGCCCCTTTTTTATTCAAAAGTTTCTTATCCGGCTTTCCCCTCCGAATCGTGGGGGCCATCGGAATTACGATCCCCATTCTCATATACATATATTACATTTTCATAGAAGCCTGGTGTCTTGCTTATTCTTTTGAATTTTTAACCGGACAGATTCAATTCAACACGAACGGACACACACCTCAATCCCAAATCATCCAAGCCGCGGGAAATTACTATTTGGATCTGACCGGAGCCAGACAAAATGGAGACGCAATTTCCGGTAAAATCTTTTACGCCACGATCACTTGTTTTATTCTCAACTTCGCTCTAGTTTATCGCGGAATTTCCAAGGGAATCGAAACCTTCGCCAAGATCGCGGTTCCCTTAATGTTGATCTCTTCCGCGATCATTCTCGTTCGAGTTCTTACGTTAGACAACATAGAGATTGGCCTCGGAAAAATGTGGAATCCGGATTGGTCCTCCCTTTTAAAATCCGAGGTCTGGATCGCCGCGGCGGGTCAGATTTTTTTCACTTTGTCTGCCGGTTTCGGAATCGCACTCGTTTTTTCAAGTTATCTCAAACGGGACAACGACGTAGTTCTTTCCTCTCTTTCCGCCGCTTCCTTAAACGAATTCGTAGAAGTTGCAATCGGCGGTATGATTACGATCCCGGTCGCCTTTCTTTTCTTAGGCGCTTCGATCAACGATTTCGGCACGTTCGGTATGGGATTCATCGCACTTCCGTCCGTTTTTTCTTTGATGCCCGGAGGGGAGTGGTTCGGTGCGATTTGGTTCTTCGTTCTCTTTCTTGCGGCAATCACATCTTCCGTTACGATGTTACAACCGGGAATCATATTTTTGGAAGAATCCTTCGGACTTAGAAGACGGACTTCCTGTCTGATCTTATTCCTGTTCACCGCAAATCTTTCTTTTCCGATCCTTTACTTCAATCAAAACTTTCAGGCGCTCGAACTCGCCGACTTTTGGGTCGGGACCATTCTGATCTTCATACTTGCAAGTATTCAAATTTTCTTATTCGGTTGGAAAATCGGAGCCAAAAAAGGCATCGAAGACGGAAACGAAGGTTCTCATTTTGAACTTCCCAGATTTTTTTGGTTCGTGATTCAATACATAACCCCAGCGTTTTTAGTCGTCGTATTTATCGCCTTTCTCATCCAAAATCTTCCCGGCCATTTCGAAAGAATGAGCGTGGACACTATGATCTCACAGGCAATCGCTCGGGGAACTTCCGTAGAAGCGGCCCGTATGAAAGCGCTCATCTCAAGATCCGTTTTTTTCGGAATTCTGATCGTCTTCAGTTTGATTGTGCTTCTCGTACACTACGCCCTGAAATATAAAGAAAATAGAGTAAATTCGAAATGATGTTCTTAGCGCAAGAAGGCCTGACTTGGCAGGGTGTTTCGATTATGACTCTTTCCCTGTTTTTGGTGAGTAGCCTTGCCATATTCTGCATTTTTAAACTTTTTAAAACCAGAAACCATTGAACCGTTCTTTAGAATACTTTGATAAACTCTCCACAATCTGGGACGATTTCGAACCCAGAAAAGGCCAGATTCAACTTTCCCAAAAGATAGAAGATTCCCTCTTTAACGGAACTCATTTGATTGCAGAGGCGGGAACGGGAGTCGGTAAGTCTCTCGCGTATTTAATTCCCGCGGCGCTTGCTTCGATCGAAAAAGAAGAACCAGTCGTCATTTCCACCGAAACTAAATCCCTTCAACAGCAACTTCTTCTAAAAGACATTCCGATGGTTTCCAAAATTCTAGGAACGGATCTAAAAGCGGAAGTCGCAATGGGCGCATCCAATTATGTGTGCAAAAGAAAGATGAATCACGTGTTGCGAGACGGAACCTTCGGCCCGGAGATGATTCCTCATCTGAATTCTTTCAACCAATGGATTAAAACCACCGAGTCCGGAAGAAAACAAGAATTTACAGGAACGGCTTCCCACGATTTTTGGAGCAGAGTCACAAGAGAGGCGGATAATTGCCTCGGAAGAAATTGTCCCAACTTTTCTCATTCTTATTATTTTTTAGAAAGGGAGAAATGGAAACGCTGTAACATTCTAATCGTAAACCATCACCTTTTGGCGGCGCATATCGCGAGTGATTTCAATATTCTTCCCGAATTCAATCGGGTGATTTTGGACGAAGCGCATAACTTTCCGGACATCATCGGTTCTTCTTTTCGCCAGGAAATTCGCTCTCAGGAAATCCAAAAACTTCTACAACAGATCTGGCTTCCGAATAAAAACACAGGAATTGCGGTTTCGATTTCCTCGAACATTCTCAAGGATTTAGTTACAAAGGCAGGCGAAACTCTAACCGTTTTTTTCAACGCGCTTTCCGGAGAAGTCCCTCTGAATTTTTACAGCCCTCAAAGGATCAAAAAACCTTTGAGGTTGGATCGAGGCGCATTTGCCGCGGTACTTGCCGAGATCGCCGAAATCCTCCAAAAACATCTTTCCAAATTGTCCAAGGATAGCGAAGATATCTCGGAAAAAGAATCCGCGCTCGCCTTAGAGATGTTAGCCGGAAGGATCAACGAAATTGCAACCGGTCTCGAAACTTTTCGTCAAGTGGACGATCCGAATCTTGTGTATTGGATCGAACCTCCCGATCAGAATTCAAAAGAGATCTATTATAAAATTTGCATGGAACCTTTGAGTCCGGACGAGATCATTCGCGACTTATTCGCCTCTCGGATGGAGTCGATCGTGTTTACGTCAGCGACCCTTTCCACATCCGGAAACGATTTTAAATACTTTCAAAAAAAGATCGGAGACTTACAGGCTTCCAATCTTACGGTTCCTTCTCCTTTTCCGTATCAAAAGAACGCCCTTTTGTATGTTCCGAAAGAAATTCGGGATCCGGTGGGAGATCCGGACGGTTATCACGCCGATCTTGCAAAACAAATCCTTTGGCTCATCGAACTGACCCGAGGTAACACATTCGTTTTGTTCACTTCTTTTAAGTCCTTGAAGCTGGTTTACGAAGCGATTTCTCCCCATACCGATCTTCCGCTATTTTCTCAGTCCGATCTGGGGCCGGACGGAGCCAAGCAGATGTATTTAAAAACCCCCAACAGCGTACTTTTCGGAGTTTCTACGTTTTGGCAGGGAATCGATATCCGTGGAGACAAACTCAAATCGGTCATCATCGCCAAACTTCCGTTTCAGGTTCCGAACGATCCGGTCTTGGAAACCAAAAGCGAACAGTTAAAAGAATCCGGCGGAAATCCTTTCGCGGAGTTACAACTTCCATACGCTTGCACAGTTCTCAAACAAGGATTCGGACGTTTGATCCGTTCCGGTACGGACACGGGGATTGTTTCTATTTTAGATCCGAGAATGTTCACAAAATCTTATGGAAAAGATCTTTTGAAATCCCTTCCTCCCGCCAAATTGGTTCAGAACCGGGAAGATTTAAAGAGAGAATTCGCCAATCTGCCGAAATAAGTAGAAGACGTACTTCCACTTTTTGAGAACCCAGATGAATTCCACAGCTCTATTTTTCCTGTTTCTTCTTTTTTGGATTCCGATTCAAACCTCATTTTCCTTTGAAAGTAGAGATTATACGGATACAGTGATTGACTGGAAAAAGGGGGAGATTCAGAAAATTCTTTCCTTCAAACTTCCGAAACTGACCTATTCCGTAGAAGATCCGGATTGGGGCACGGAAAACACCGCAAAAAACCTGACCGAAGCGAGAAAAAAAGCTTCTTTAAACGCGGAGGAAGAGCTTAAGAAATTTCTTTTTCGAAAAATAGATACTCTGAAATTAGATTCGGAATTTACTCTTCGAGAAAAGATCAGAGAAGATTCCCTATTTCGAGAAATCTTCAATCAAATCTTCGAAATCGAACCGATGTTTACAACGGTCAACTTTGTGGAAAATCGGGCGATCGCAAAAGGCCTCATTCAATTCAAAGGAAAACGAGGTATTCTGAATTACGTTTTTCTTTCTTACAATACGGAAAGTTTTCCGGAATATCCGGCTCCCACACTGGCCGCGGAATTCACTTCTCTCATCGTGGACGCCAGACACCTGAAGTTGGATACCGCTTTATTTCCGGAAATTCTTTCGGAAGAAGGAAACAGCCTTTATTCTCCCTATTTCGTTTCCAAGGAAAGCGCGGTTCAAAACGGTTATGTAAGCTATATGAAAACTCCGGAGGAAGCGTTCCGTTCCCGGATTGTCGGTACCAAACCCTACTACGTAACTGCGTTAAGTGTCACAGGTCATTATCCCGTGAACCCGGTGATCGCGGCAGAAGACTCAAGGAAACTGCTCGCTTCCCCTAAAACTAGATCGGCTCTGAAAAATTGTAAGGTCATTATTCTGAAAGATAAATGATTTTGTGGGAATTACGACAAGTAGCCTCCGTCAAATGCGGTCGCTTATATAACGCGAGTTCGGCGGTTGAAAATGAGAATAAATTCCAAAAGTAGGAACTCTTACTTTTAGAATTTGTTCGTAAAATCGCGATTTGTTCTAGTTCTCACATTTTAAGAATCAATTTACAAAGTTCAAATTCCAACTTCTTACAAAAAAAATGAATCACGCCGAACTCACGTTATTTAAAACTTCGAAAGAATGATTTTTTCCAAATCTACAAGAGCCTGATCCAGATCGTCGTTTACGATCTTATAATCGAATTCGTTTTGACGTTCCAACTCGGATTTACCGTTCCGGATTCTTTTCAAAATACTTTCTTCCGAATCAGTTCCCCTATCTCGAAGACGTCTTTCCCATTCCTTTTCGTTCGGAGGAAGAATAAAAATCGTCACGATCCTCCCCGGAAGCTTTTCTTTGATGATTTTGGCTCCCTGAACGTCTATATCCATAATCACGGAAGAACCTTTTTGAAATGCCTCTTCGATAAATTTCAAAGGAGTGCCGTAGTATTGATCGTGAACGAGAGCCCATTCTAAAAACACGGAATCCTCAATTCCCTTCTCGAACTCTTCCTTTGTTAGGAAGAAATACGTAATTCCCTCCTTGTCTCCTGGACGAGGAGCTCGGGTAGTACACGAAATCGAGAAAAGAATATCGGGATGTTTTTCTCTAAGCTTTTGAATGAGTGTGGATTTTCCCCCTCCCGCAACGGAAGAAAGAACAAAAAGTTTGGGGGAATTCAGTCTAGATCTTCCTCTTCGGAAGCGATCGAGTTATCGCTGGATTCGATTCTTTTGGCAAGAGATTCCACTCTTAGGTTGGAAAGAATGAGATGATTGCTGTCGGTCACAATGATCGAACGAGTTTTTTTGCCCTGAGTCGCATCGATCAGACTGCTGTTGCTCTTAGCCTCGTTCCGAATTCTTTTAGCGGATGCAGAATCCGAATGAATGATACTAACGATCTTAGAAACCAGAACGATATTTCCGAATCCTACGTTGAGTACGCTAAACTGGGACATCAGAACCTCCTATTTCTGTCCAATCTAAATCTTTCAATGATATCCACCTCGCCGAGCGCTAGATCCAAAACTTCCGAAATTTCTTCATGAGTATATTTTCTTTTTAAAAGGAAAACAACTTTCTCTATTTTTGTGGAATCTTCCCCGATCTCAAGCAATGCCGCTTCCGCTGAAATTCGAGTGGAATCGGGTTTGAGAGGTTTGTAACCGGTTATATTTTCCTGGAGAATTCTACCGAAATCCGCAGATTTGAGATTATCCTTAAAAACCGGAGTGTCACTTAACGTGAAATCCGAAACGGGAGAAAAAGGATCTTCATCCAGAGAGATATCCAAAGTGGAATTTCGAGTTCCCGGAAAAAAGTCGTTCGCGGAAGAATCCTCTTTTCGGATCGTTTTGATTTCCTGAATTCCGAAAAATTTACGAACTCCCCTGCCGATCGTCTCCAAAACGAGATTGGAAGTAGAACCTTCGGAGATGGTTTCGGACTTAATTTGCGGCCTAAAATCTTTTTGCGCGTTAGGTTTTCGGATATAAGAATTTTGTGCCGTGTTCTTTCGGACAATGGAAGCAAAATCGATCTGTACAGTCGGCGCCTCGCCCTCTTCTCTTACAAGATCCAAATTCTCCTTATAGATATGACCGATTCCCTGTTGAATGGAACCGGGAACCTTAGTAACGTTTGGACTTTTTAAAGACTTTTTGCCTTCTTCCATTAAATCGGAAACCGGTGGATAGGAATCCTGGCCGGAGAGGTTTGGAGATTCCGTTTGAATCTGAATCTTATCCAAAATATCCGGAGTGGTAGCCTGTTCGATTCTTTTGACAAGTTCTTCCGCCTTGGAAGTCATCTCTTTAAAAGTGAGAATCCTAGAACCAATTAAATCCACTTGTCTGAGTGACTCCGTTTCCAACTCGTCCACGAAATCCCGAATTTCTTCGTTGATCCGTTTAAGCATATGATTACGAATTTTTTCGGTTACTTTCGAAGTGATCGTATAATATAAAACTACGGAAACGAATGCGTTGATCGCTAAGACTGCAAATAACTCCATGCCTTTTCTCCCGGTATCGTCTCCAACAACATTCCTTCGGAAAAGTCTATGCGAAAAATTCGATTTTACCCCGATTGGTCGGTGCGTTAGACTCCTTTTGACCGTCGGCGGAATAAGTCACCGAATCGCTCCTATCTCCCGAGGCCGGCTTATATGTTTTTAACCGGTCCTTAATTTGGTCTATTTTTTGATTTCTGACAAAGGCCATTCTTTCCCTGGATTCAGGAGAAAGAGAAAAAACGTCGGTATACAACTCGACCGCATACTTTCGGGTATCGTTGTATTCCTTAACCATCCGAGCGGTTTCGGAAATCATATGAGGCATGGTGAAAGGATTTTCCACCTGTTGTCTCCGGATCATATCCGGAGCCTGACCATAGCCTAAAAAAGTATCGCTCAGTCTCATCTAAGGTTTAATTACTACGATTTCGTTTTTTTCTCCAGTCTTTTTTATCAGGTTCCGGATCCTCGTAAGGGACTTGACGAATCATACCGTTCTCTTCCACGAAAGTTTTATTCTTAATCTCGTTTCTCGTTTTGAAATCCGAGTTACGGATCCTCATCGTTACTCCGCCGTAGAGAACTTTTTCGATACTGATCTTACCGTAAGAGGCTTTTTCTTCCATGTAGTTTTTAAGGTTGTTGATTTCAGTCTCAAATTCCTTAATCCGAGAATCGAGCTTTTCCACCGCTTTCTGCATTTTAGCGAGTTGATTTTCATGTTC
>NZ_CP040840.1:2080000-2100000 GCF_006874765.1 Leptospira weilii | reverse complement strand
CCGGTTCAGTCATAACTTCTTCAAGTTCCCAAGAATCCTCAACGGTAGTAATCGTTTCCTTTTCTTCTAAAGCTCTGGAAAGAGGCTTTAAAGTTTGGAGTGTTTTCTTTTTCTCCGGAGCAGCGTAAGACTTTTGTTTTAAAAGATCCTTTAGATCCTGAAGTTTACGTTCTATTTTTTCACGAGAAGCCTGTTTTTCCGGAATACCGATTTGAATTTCGATCATCTTCTTAGCGAGAAGCCCCGTTCCCATCACTCCGCCTTCGGTAACTACGGTTTGAGAAATTACAGTCGCTTCCGAGCCGTACTTCATTTTCATTTCCATCAAACAGTCTTGGTAACTTTTACCGCGAATTTTAGCGAATTCCATATTTAACTCCCCGATCCTTTCCCTTTAGAAAGATCGAATATTCCAATAACTTCATGCTTCTTCCTCCACTCCCGCGGGCGCGGTTTGTGTTTGAGGAAGTTTGAGCTCGGCCTCTATAACCGAATCCACGGAAGAATGTATTTCTTCATACGCAAGAACTCCGAAATTACGAGGAGGAAACTCCTTTGCGAGCAGATACGAAAACGGCAAACGTACCTCCCGGTTCACTACGAAAATCGGAAACTTTCCTTCGATTCGAAACTTTCGATAGAGTTCGGCAACGCTATCAATCAATTTTCTGTAAAAATCGGGGGCCAGAGAAAGAATGTCTCTGTTTTCGATTCTATCCTGAGTGATCGATTTATTGAGCCGATCGAGGATTTTACTTTCGAGAGTAATCACCCGAAGTTTACCGTCCATGGAGAGATAATCCTTGACCACGGTTCTTGCAACGGACTGCCGCACCAATTCCGTGAGTATATACGGATTCTGATACTTGGATAAATTGTTTGCAATCGATTCAAGTATAGGCACGAGGTTTCTGATTCCAAGACCCTCTCTGAGAAGATTCTGCAACACTTGTTGGATGATTCCAAGGTTACCCGGTTTGTCCGCGTCCAATTCTCCGATGAGTGTCGGATAACTCGCTTTGTAATGATCCAGAAGTTTTTTGACTTCTTCCCTTCCGAGCAAGGTAGACGCGTGTGTCGCCAAGAGTTCTTTCAAATGCGTAACAACCACAGTGGATGCGTCGACCACGGTATAACCTTTCGCTTCGACTTCCGACTTATCTTCGGAGGAAATCCACTTCGCCTTTTGACCGAAAGAAGGCTCCAAGAAATCCTCTCCTTGAATCGATTCCGCCGCTCCCGGACTTGTGTTGAGAGCCATCAACTTGTCCGGTTTTACCGTGGAAGTTCCCACCTCAGTTCCGTTAATCTTGATCGAATACGTATCCGGATTCAGATCCAAGTTGTCTAAAATTCTCACGGGAGGAATTACAACTCCGTTGTCTTGAGCAAACTTTTTTCTGAGATTGCTGATTTGGTCCAGCAGCGCTCCGCCTTGGGAAGTATCGACTAACGGAATTAAATGATAACCGACTTCGATTTCGATCGGATCGGTTCTAAGTTCTTCGTAAAAATCTTTCGGTTTACGATCCTGACCGGATTCTTTCTCTTTTTTCTCGATCGATTCGAGTTGCTCCTTAACGGTTTGTTCAAGCGAATATCCCAAGTAAGCAATTCCCGCCGAGAGAAGAACCAGAGGAATAAACGGTAGTCCAGGAATAAATGCGGAAAATCCCAAACTTCCCGCAACCACATAAAGAACCTTGGAATTGCTGAAGAGCTGGCTTTTGAATTGAGTAGCGAGATCCGATTCGGAACCGGAACGAGTGACGATGATACCAGTTGCGACCGTTGTTAACAGCGCGGGAATCTGAGATACGAGTCCGTCTCCTATGGTAAACTTTCCGTAGGTTTCGATGGCCTGGGTGAAAGATTCTCCTCGAATCGAAGAACCTATGATCACTCCGCCTAACAGATTAATGGCGGTGATGATAAGTCCGGCTCGTACATCTCCTTGAACAAATTTACTCGCTCCGTCCATGGAACCGTAAAAGTCCACTTCGGCTTCTATCCTCTTTCTTCTTTTTTTGGCTTCCTCCTCGTTGATATTTCCGGAAGAAAGTTCCATATCGATCGCCATCTGCTTACCCGGTAAGGCATCCAAAGTAAAACGAGCCGCAACTTCCGAAATCCGAGTCGCACCCTTTGTGATCACCAGAATTTGGACAAGAACGAGAATGATGAATATGATAAACCCCACCACATATTTAGAAAGCCCGGACTCGCTTCCTATGATAAAAGATCCGAAAGCATCAATGACGTGGCTGTTCATCGCGGGACCTTTGGAAAGAATTTGTCTCGTAGTCGATACGTTGAGCGCAAGTCGATACAACGTAGTAATGAGAAGTAAACTCGGAAAGATCGAAAAATCAGCAGGTTCGTTGACCGAAAGCGAAGTCAGAAGAACCAAAAGCCCAACTGCCAAGCTAACAATAATCAAAATATCTAATATAAGCCCGGGAAGAGGAATAACGAGCATTGCGACGATCGCAACGGCTCCGACTCCTAAAATCACGTCAGATTGATTCCACCATTTCTTTTCCATAATTTCCTCTTATACGGCTTTCCGGAAAGATTCCAAACGAGAGAGAATGGTTGCGATCGCACGATAGAATTGCTGCGGAACTTCCGCCCCAAGTTCTACTTCCTCATAAAGTCCTCGTGCTTGAATACGATCTTCCACGGTGGGAACTCCGTTTTCTCTTGCGATTCGAATGATAAGAAGCGCAAAGTCGTCCACACCCTTTGCAATTACGATCGGCGCTTTGTGAATTCCGGGTTTGTATTCCAAAGCCACTGCAAAGTGAGTCGGGTTTGTGATGACAACGTCCGCTTCCGGAACCTTCGCGAGCATCTTTCGCTTATTCATCATATCACGAGCGAGCTGTCTTCTTCTTGCTTGAAGGGAGCGGTCTCCGTCGGATTCTTTGGCTTCTCTCTTTGCTTCGGAAGGAGTCATCTTTAAAGACTCTTCGTATTCGTATCTTTGATATAAATAGTCTACGATGCTGATCGCGAAAAGAATAATCCCTACGACCAAAAAGATCTTAAAAGAGCTACTCATCACGAGAGCAACCGCCTGTTCAAGTCCCATCTCTCCGGAAATAAGGATCGGAAAAAAATCCTTACTGATGATTATGTAAGAAACCCACGCAATCAATCCTACCTTTGCGAGGGATTTTCCCAAGTTAAAGAGTGTCTGACGTGTCGGAAGGACTTTCTTAAAGTTGGGTCTGATCCTACTGAAATTAAAACTCAAAGCGCGGGGCGTGAAGATAAATCCTACCTGTGCGACATTTCCAATCACAGCGCCGACTAACGTAATTCCGAGCAAAGGCCAGAGGAGAGTGAATAAATCCGTGGAAGCGTTCTTCAAAAGTTCGGTCACGGACTCGGAACTGATATCGGTTTTAAGTCCTACTCCGTGGATATATTTACGGAGAATATAAAACGTTCTCATGAAGAAATATTCTCCCATGAGATATATGAGGATTACTCCAGCGAGTAATACAACCGCCGCTGGAAGTTCGGGAGATTTGGGAACATTCCCTTTTTCTCGCTCTTCTCTTCTTCTTCGCTCGGACCCAGGCTCGGTTCGGCCTTCGTCTTCCGCTGCGAATAGTTGTAGATGGATTTTGAAATCGGCGGCGCGCGCGGTCACATAAACGGTGTTTGTCGGAGTTCCTAGAAATCGAGCGATCCATAGAGAGCGAGATTGCCAACGAGCAGCAAAGCGTTGCGAGTGGTTTCCAACAAAGTTGGAAAAGAGAGCGATCCATAGAGAACGAGATTGCCAACGAGCAGCAAAGCGTTGCGAGTGGTTTCCAACAAAGTTGGAAAAGAGAGCGATCCATAGAGAGCGAGATTGCCAACGAGCAGCAAAGCGTTGCGAGTGGTTTCCAACAAAGTTGGAAAAGAGAGCGACAACGTCTATGTTACAGAAGGCGTCGGAAGTACTACAAAATCTCCGAACGACAATACGAGTCTTCCTCCTAACTTCAAGAGTTCCTTTTTTCCAGAAAGTCATCTTCATTGTTTCGGCCATCCTTGAAGCATCAGATTGACTTTATCAAAGGACAAATCGAAAGCCGTCCCCATCTGTGAAATCAGATAAGGGGTAATAAAAATCATCACGATCAAGCCGATCGTAACTTTGATCGGAAAGGATAACTGCAAGATATTAAGCTGCGGAGCGGCCTTCCCCATCAAAGCTTCGGAAACAGTCACAAGCAGAATGATTCCGAGAACGGGAAGGGACAACTTAAACGCGACGAGAAACATCGCTCCGACCGCGTCTTCCATCGCCCTATAAATTCCGTTTTGAATCTCGGGAACAAATCTTAAAACCTGAATTTTCTCAAAGGAATATGCGAGACTTTCAAACATGATTCGATAGGCGCCGAGAGTCAAAAAGAGAAGCATTCCCAGAAGATTTTTAAGAGTACTGATCACAGGCAAACTAGTCTGGGTCACAGGATCCAAAATCTCCGCGTAACCGAAACCCAATTGAACGTTAAAAAATTCTCCTGCCATTTGAAATGCCGCAAAGATCAAACTAATCAAAAAACCGAGAAGCATTCCGATCAAAACTTCCGCGATAACCACAAGTCCATAGCTTCCCATATCCCCGGGAACGGGAGGCAAAAAACCGGCGGTCACCGGAAATAAAATCACGGAAACCAAAAACGAAAAAATCATCTTCTGAGGAACGCTGATGGAAGGATAGGAAAATACGGGCGCAACGGACAATAACCCCATCAATCTCGCAAGGATCAGCAGAAACGTTTGAAAATGATTGATAAAGTATTCCATAATATTCTAAAACTTTTCGATCATCAGAAATAAATTCCGAGTATAATCCGTCATAGTCTGAATCATCCAAGAGGAAAAGATCACGATCACTACAAAAACAGCCACGAGTTTGGGAACGAAAGCGATCGTAGGTTCCTGGATCGAGGTGGTGGTCTGTAAAATCCCGATGATCAAACCCACAACCAAAGCGGTAAGAAGAATCGGAGACGAGATTTTCAGAGTGATATAAAGCGAATCCCGTATGAGAGTCATTGCGTCGAGCTCCGTCATTTATAACTCCGGACCAATTCGTAAACAATCAGGTTCCAACCGTCCACAAGAACGAACAGAATCAATTTAAACGGAAGACTAACCATCACAGGAGGTAACATCATGAGACCCATGGAAAGAAGCGCAGATGCGACCACGAGATCGATCACGATGAACGGAATGAAAATGATGATTCCAATCCAAAAGGCCTTTTTGATTTCGCTTAACATAAATGCCGGGATCAAAACGTAGGAAGGAACGTCATCGAAGGATTCCACCTCTTCCACTTTTCCAATTTTTAAAAACAGAGCCACGTCTTTGGCGCCGGAGGTTCCGATTTGACGCATCATGAACTCACGGATAGGAACCATTCCTTTTTCAAAGAAAGAGTTCGTGTCGATTTTACCTTCCAAATACGGAGTCAAAGCTCTTTCATTGACCGTATTCAACGTAGGAGCCATGATAAAAAAAGTCATAAAAAGAGCGAGGCCCATCATCACCTGATTCGGCGGAAGATTTTGAATCGAAAGAGCCCTTCTCACAAAATCAAGAACGATCACTATCTTCGTAAAGGAAGTCAGGGACATCACGATCGCAGGAGCCAGGGAAAGAATCGTAACCAGAAACAGAACCATCAAAGAAAGACTTGTTTCTCTCGGGCTCTTTGCCTCGTTTACGTTAATGTTCAAATTAGGAATTGGAATTCGAGTTCCAGAAGATTGAGCCCCCAAAGAAGAACCTAGGGACAAACCCGCCACAAGCAGGAATATCCACATTATGTTCTTGATAAGTTTTTTATGTCTCATTTCCACCTGAAGAATCTTTCTTCCTTAAATTTTCGACTCTGTCACATCATTTCAAATCGAAAAGCCCGCTTTCAAGCGAGCTTGTTTTCTCTTTGAGTTCATCCAATTTCTTACGGGCCTGCCTTCGTTTCTCTTCCCGGACGACTTTCAACTTTTCGTTCGAATCGACCGACCCCTCTCCGGAAATCCGAGAATTCAAATCCTTGATCTGTTCGAGAACCGTAACTAAGAAACCTCCTTCGGGGGGTTGAAAGTTTTCTTTCTTTTGCAGAATCCTATGTTTGACTTCCGTATCCGTAATCTCCGTAATCAGGTTGATTCCGTTGTCCGCAACTCCGAGGACCAATAACTTTCCGGAAACGTCCACGATCTGAAGCTGCTTGTTCGGTCCGAGCATCATACTCGAAAGGAGACTCATCTCACCTCGGACCGGAAGGCGACCTTCTCTATTCTTGGATACATATTTTAGAATATAATAAAGTGCCACACAAAGCAATCCAAGAATGAAAACGACTCGAAACAAAGTTCCGGCGATTCCGGGCCCTTCGTCTTGAGTTTTATAACGTTCCGCGACCGGATTTGTCTCCGTTTCAGCAGAATTATTTGGAGAAGATTTTACTCCGGCAGAAGGAGCTTCCGTTTTGGAGGAGCCGGTTTTTTTCACATCGGAATCTGTCTCCAAATTCTTATTTTCATCTTTGGCAGAAGAGCGCCCCAACTCTTTTTTGAGAGCCTCATCCATAAGCTCCCTTTCGGATTGAGCGGCCAAAGAAGCAACAGTAAAATTGAATATAACTAAAACCGCAAGGATGGGAAAGGTTTTCCTTCCATCCATTTCAAAGATGCCTAAAAACCTCACTTGCCCTCCGGCTTGATCCGATCGATAGGACTTACGATATCCGTTACGCGCACTCCAAAGTTTTCGTCGATAACAACAACCTCGCCTTTCGCGATCAGTTTTCCATTTACCAAAAGATCCACAGGTTCGCCCGCGAGTTTGTCCAACTCGATGATGGAACCCTCGCCCAAACCTAAGATATCTTTGATATACATCTTGGTTCTTCCTAACTCCACCGTTACGCTCATCTGAACGTCCATGAGAAGATTTAGGTTCGGAGTGTTCGACGCGCCGCTCGCGGTTCCTAAATTCGGGAACGCAACCGACTTAACCGACATGGAACCTGGAGAGATTCCCATCCCCATTCCACCCATTCCCATCCCGCCAATATCGCCGCCGTTACTTCCGGAGCGGCGATAAAGATTCAACAAATCCGAGGCAGTGGATAGGGAAAGTAAGAATTGAACTCGAAAGGAAGGAATACTTTCGATGGTAAGATTAAAAAAGACACGCACCATAGTTTCTCCGTCCGGTAGAACCAGCGCAGCAGGAGAAGTTACATTTCTAGTTTCAGAGGGAGAGCCATTCACCCCGCCCCCGGTTTTCGTGCTAATTTGAGAAATTAAGGCCCCCATTACGGGAGTAAGAGAATCTCGAAGTGTCTGTATTTGGGCTTCGTCCAACTCTCCCGACTCAAAGCCACCCATCATAGAATTTGCGATTTTCACCGCATTTTCCGCAGACATCGTAAGAACGATTCTCCCGTTTACGCTTCCGGACAGAGTAGAATATAAAAGAAAAGATCCGGATTTAAGTTCGGATTCCACATCCTTTCGAGACTTGGTTTCCACATTCGGATTTAAAAATGCAGAAGAGCGAGAAAGAACGGCACCTAACGTATTCCCAGCGACTTGAAAACAGGAAGAAAGAAGATCCGACAGAATATCCCGATCCACGGGAGACAATCCTGGAACTTCTTTTTGTGCGGCACTAGATGCGACCGCGCCCGAATCAAATGAATCACTTGCTCCGGCGAGTAATGCGTCAATCTCTTCCTGTGAAAGGGAACCTTCACCCATTTTGGGAACTCTCCCGGGAATTTTAGTTTATGGGACATAAGAAAAGGATTTTTGTCACCCCTTTTTTTCTTCCCAGTCTGATTCCATCTAATTTTCGGGCGAAAACAACCTTTTTTCGGAAAAACAAACCCATACCGCAATTAAGAAGGCTTAAGGTTATGAAACCAACCGGTACCTATCCTATCTTCTTTCTATCGAGTGTGTGAGTTCCTACCAATTCCATCTCTGACCCAAGTTTTACATGTCGCTTTCGAGTGAATGAATCGATCAATCTTCTTTCACAAGCTCCCCTCCCAAACCATCCGCAAACATTCTCAAAGAATCATAAGAATAAATGCCCGTTTGATGATTGTCGCTCCAGATTGGATTGATCGCGTATCTTCCGACTTTGTTGACGGAATAAAGTCGAATCGACTGGATCCCCCCGGTAGTAGTTCCTACTTTTCCTCCGTGTCCCCCTTTACAAACGACACAAGGACAACGCTTTCTAAGATCCAACAAATCGAAGACCGAAGTCACTCCGTCTTTCCAAATGATCTTCAGATAATTCTCATCAAAATCAATCTGATCGGGTGTGGTCGCTTTTAAACTCAGTCGCATCATTTTCATCCATAATTACACTTTTCCATCGGAACGGTTCATACGAGTAATTTCAAAATCGCATTTGGCATTTTCTAATCGTTTTTATATCATTTCAGTATAAGATCGTTTTCCAAAAATAAAATCCTAACTTCAGATCACCAATCCTTATAACCTACTATACGTTCCTGAAAATGATTCTTTTCTTGTTTTACAGACGACAATCTTTCAAAATCGAGTGGAAAGTTTTTGAAATAACTTCTAACTACTTAACGTGAGTTCGGCGTAAAAAAGTTTGGACGAATCGCTCGCAACCGCGCTTAAACTCAATGTTGCTGCCTAATAAACTCAGTGAAACGGCTTTCTAAGGGCGCCGTTAACTCAGCGAAGCCTCTCTATGGATCGGCATTCAGGTCGCAACATAATAATCGCTTTCGCATTTTGTTATACCGAACTCACGTTACTTAGGAAGTTTGCACTTTTTTTCTCCGAATCTTCCGATCGTGGTTCCATAAGTAATTTTCTCATTCATGGTAAGCGCATCGAACTGAAAAGTATCTTTTTCCATAAGAAGAATCACCGTTGATCCCATTTCGAACCGCCCTAGTTCGGCTCCCTTGTCGATCATGATCGAAACTTCCTTATATTCCACGGTTCTCGCAGTTCGAATGAGACTGTTCGTCACGATCTTATTGTCGTAAGTCACTCGAATTCTTCCCACATTCGAAGCACCCACCTTGATGACAGCCACCTTTCCGTACTCGGTTTGCAGATAGGTGATCAATCTTTCGTTCTTCGGAAAAAGCCCTCGAATGCCAAAAACCGCAAGCTCGTTTACCGGAAATAACTTTCCGGGCTCGTAGTAATAACCCAAAATTTTTCCATACGCAGGAGAATGTATCCTATGATAGTCCTGAGGTGAAAGATAAAATGTGATGTATTTTCCGTTCGTAAAATCGTCTATATACTTCGACCCGCCTCCCCCTAAAAGCTCCTTCAGATTATAGTCAACCCCCTTGGCTTGAATGATAATCCTTTGATTGATATCCCCATAACCGGTAATCCTCGCGTCCACGGGAGATACCATTTCGTTGTCCGCGGAATCTATGATCCTAGCTCCCGCCTTTAAGGCCCTCGTGAAAAATGCGTTGAGAGAATTATATTCCTGGATTTCGAATTCCGCCTCATCAACGTTGATTTTATACGCTCTTGCAAACGCCTTCAAAATCGGGATCAAAAGAAAACGCGGAAGCCTGAAAGAGGCAAGAAGTCCAAATAAGAGAGAAAGTAAATTCTTAGGAACGACGGACAATATTAGAAGATAAAAATCTTTTAAAACTTCGTATCTCGCTCCGCTTTCCGCCAAGAATCGTTTTAACTCCATTCTCGCGATTTTCTCAAGCAAAACCAAAGAAATCAAAACCGGAACGGCGGCAATGATCGAAAGAGAATACCCCAAACCGAAAACTTCAAAAAGAATCCAATCTCCATTCTTCACATAGAGATAAGCGGCGAAAAGAATCGTAACCAGAAAGAGTATTCTAAAAAAGTTCGCAAATCTTTCCCCAAACATATAGAGCGCATTCTGCTCTCCCGTGTAAAACCAACCAGCGATCGAAACGATCCCGAATAGTAAAAAAGAACCGAAAAAAGCGAGGTTTACGGGACTGGTATGTCCTTGAAACAAAGCGTTTAAAAATACAACTTGCTCTTCCATCTTAAACGCACCATAGGAAGAAAGCACGTAGATCACGAGTGTGGAAATGATAAAACCTTCAAAAAAGGTAGCAAGCATACTCACGAGACCTTGCTTCGCCGGATAATCCGTTCTTACGACTCCGGATAATCCGGCGCTTTTGCCGATCCCGGTTTCCGTGGAAACGAAAAACATTCCAGAAGCCATACCGAAAATTCTCGCAAGAACCAAACTTCCTCCCGTAAGCGCAGCCGCAGGTTGAAACGCTTCTTGAAACGACAAGCGGAGAAAATCCTCGAAGTTCATCAGGGAATTTTTAAACAAAAAGAAACATCCGGAAAAAAACAAAAGAATCCCAATCGGAGCCAGATACGCCGAAACTTTTCCGACTCTTCTTACCCCGCCTAACACAATAAATACGAGAATCACGGACAACAAAAACGGAACCGTCATTCCAGTTATCTCGAAAGCTCGATTTGTGATATGAGTCACATACAACATCGGCACCGCTCCGCCCATCACAAGTACCGTCAAAAGCCCTACGGTCGCAAAACCCATAGCAAGCCATTTCGCTTTCAGCGCTCTTTCAATGAAATACATCGGGCCGGAAAGATATCTTCCGGATGCGGTTTTGGTTCTAAAGCGAATCGCAAGAGTGGAAGAGACAAATCGAAGAGGCATGATGAAAAAGGAAGAAATCCAAATCCAAAATAAAACTCCCGGCCCCCCGATCATCAAAGCCAAAGCAGATCCGATCACCGAGCCCGGAACGAGGGAAGACGCGGTTCCAGAAAAGAACGCTTGGGAGTGAACCAGCCTTCCGCGAGAACCCTTATGATCCATATTGCCTGAGAAAATTTTTACGGCGAGAAAGAAAAACCGGAGTTGTGGGAAGCGAAGTCTGAACGTTAGGAAGATCCCGATAAAACTCAAGAAATAGAAAAAGAATCTGACTAAATCCCAATCGAAAAACTGAAAAAAATGAAATTGCAACATTGGTCCTACCCGATAGGAAGAAAATCCGCTTTGTATGGAAGTCCTTGCTAGAAATCCTGTAATTATGAGGGCTACCAGCAAAATTTTCGGGATCTTCTTGAGTGTCTTATTTTTTTTCCTCTTTCCCAAATCCATTTTAAAGGCGGAAAGCGAATTTCCCAAAACAAAAGCCCATTCCTCCAAACCCGCATTGGAACTACCAAGCCTAGAGGAACATTATTGGGAACTCGGACTCAGGGCAGGAATCGGATATAAAGGAGAAGATAGGCTCAATTCTTTCTTGAGAGGTTTTACCGACACCTACGATCCTAGAATCGCTTCCAAAACCGTACTCGATCCTCCAAACCGAATTTCTCAGGGAGAATTATTCCTTCGTAAAAAAATCTCTTCCGAAAGTTGGGCCGGGCTCATCGGCGGTTACAGAGAATGGCAAAAGTTCGGATTGAAACAATTTTCTTCGGAACCTTTTTACACGGATTTAAGTTTTAAACTTTCGAATCCTTACTTTCTTCTGATGTATTGGCACGAATGGAATTATAAACGCTGGATCTTTCAAAGCGGTCTTGGGATCGGAATGTCTCAAGTATATTGGGATTCCAAAGGATACGCAACTTCGGTAAAAGAAACCTTTCGCCAGGAAGGTTCTTTGTCCGGAACCGGAATCGAATTCCGTTTGGAAGGAGCCGTCAGCAGAAAGATCACCGAATCCACAAGCCTTCAACTGGGCGTCGCACTTTCCTGGATCAACATTCCTTCCTTATCCGGAACCTTTAACGGGGAATCTGCGAGTTTTTATCTGAATGAAAACGGAAATGTGACTCTTCTTACAGAATCCGCAAACCAAGCCGCTATGTTAGCGACCCGCCAATTTTCTCGCAAATTGGAATTTCAAGTTTTGACAACTACCCTTTTCTTAGGAGTCTCTCAGAAATTTTAATCCTTATTTTTTGAATCTACTCTTTATAAATCAATCATCCAATTACCAACGTCAATCGACATCCGCGAACTAGTCACAAATCTATAAAAGACGAAAACCGATTCCAACTTCAAAAATTTAGAATGTTTTTCAGACAACTTCCGCGAAAACTTTTTCATATCAAAAAACACAAACTCGGGAATTATTTTTCAAAACCATATAACAAAATCGCCAACACAACTTCGTTCCAAAGCCCCTTCCTACTACACTCGTAAAATATTCAAAAAATGCCAGGGGCTCCTCAATACAGCTTAAAAAAGTATAATTCAAAACCGTATACCAAGTTCCTATCCATGAAAATTTCACGAATGGGCCTATTCGAACAAACGATATAAAAGTTTAAGTACGCTCGCATTTTCGCTTAAACGTTGAAAGACGTTTTTTCCCGTTTGTACCGAAGCGGTTTTTTGAGATACTTAATCAAAAGAACCCGATTTCCTTTTTCGTTAAACCGAACAATATCGAAAACGGACCGGGTCATTAGGATTCCACGACCGTGCGTCAAACTTGTTTCGTTCAACTTCTCGATATCTAAATTTAGAATTTTCCTATAATCGAAACCTTCTCCCTCGTCGCCGATTAGAAAGCCGATTCTACGAGCGTTCAAAGAATACGAGACTTTGACCGTCCTACGGTTGTAGAACGGTTCTTTCTGACGTCCCTGAATGAGCTCAAGATAACGTCCCTCGTCCAAAGCCTCCGTTTTTTCGTCAAAACTGATCGCAAGATTTCCGTGTTCGATCGAATTAATTATGATTTCTCGGATACAAGTCCGAATCGCAATCACAACTTCCGTCCCTACAAAACGGGCAAGATTCACTGTCAAAAAACGACTCAAAAGATCTGCGTTCCTAAGATAATTATTTAAGGTGAAATGCATGGATTCGCTTACGATGAATCTAGCAAAAACGTCCTCGTTTAGTTCATAAGCTTTTCCTAAAATACACTTCTCACTTCCGAGATCCAAAAGCTGAAGTCGAACCCGAATCTGACGCGGCTCCAAAACGAATTTCTGCCTGAATTCCGCGGTGAATTCCGAACTTTTTCCCGTCGTCAAAAGCTCTTCGATTTTATCTCGAGCTAAAATTTTGGCATAAGAAGCGTTTTTGACTCCAGACACAAAGATCAGGTCCAAAAAATCCCAACCTATCACTTCTTCCGGATCAAATCCCAAAAGCCTTCCGATGGCTTTATTCGCATTGCGAATTTTCCCGTTCGTATCCATCGTAAAAAGAAATTCTTCCGATTCCTCAAAAAGATTTTTAAAACGTTTTTCGGAACGCTCCGCGACTCGTTTTGCAAAACGAAGCTCTCTGACTTTCACAGTTAAAGTTCTGGATAATATCTTTACACGATCGGCAAGACCGAGCCCCATAAGAACCACATGAAGCAAGGAGGAGATTTCTATCACCCAAAACCGCAAAGAAAAATTTTTAAACCAACCGCTTTCTAGAAATAAAAACAAAATCATGCCGGAAAATAAAACTCCCCAGGCAAATAGAAAATAGGAAACACTTCCCTGAGTGAAACTTCGTATTCCGTTGATAAAAAGAAGAACCATACAACCGAGAGTCATAGACAATCCGATCCAAATCCCGAATCGTTCCGGAACAAACGGAGAACACAGAGCAAAAAGCAGAAGTAAAACTTGAGAATATCGAAATAAACGAAACGATGTCTTGGATCGATTTTTCAGATCCAGATAGACGCTCACGAATAAACACATTAAAAAAAGAGAAATCAGAAAAAAGAACGGAACACTCGAATTTGTCCAAAATACGGCGTCCGGCCAAAGGACTTGAAACCCAAACCCTTCCAAAACGAACTGGAAAAAAGAAAACCCGGAGATATAGGAGGCAAAATAGAAATAACTTTTTTCCTTTGTATAAAAATACAAAAGAAGATAATAAAACGCCAGTATCAGCATGGAACCGAAAAAAAGTCCGAATAAGAACTGTTCGAAGATTACTTTTTTGTAAAATGTGTCGGCCGAGTAGTAACGGAAAGAAAGTTGAATCCTGGAATCCGACTTGATTCTTAAAAAAACGAACTTATTCGTTTTAGGAAGAGCTACGGAAAAAAAGACCGGATTTCGGTACTGAACCGGGCGAAGCGCAAATGGAATTCCATCCCCGGCTCTATAAAAGGGAGACTCCCCCATCTTGAAATCGTAATATTCTATAAGATCCACGTCGGGAAACTGATATTCGAGAATCCAACGAATCGACCGATCCGAAGAATTTCCTACGTTCAACCGAATCCAAATTACGGAATCCGTATATCCTAATGAACTTATATTACCGGAATTGAATTTTCCTTCCTCCGCCAAAGACCTAATCTGGGAAAAACTCAAACTTCCGGAAGAGTCTTCGAAATATTCAAAAGAATCCTCCAATCCGAAGAGAGAATCATCGAGACGAGCGAAGTCGATCCCAAACAACGGATACGAAACAAAGTAAACACAAAAAAGGAATATAGAGATTGTCGTTTTTCGCACAGATACAACCTACCATTTTTAGGTCATAATTTCAAATTGGACCTTTGCTCAAACGAAAAACAAAATCCAGGAAAGAACGATTCCCCCCAAAAGAAGAAAAGCGATTCGAAACCTTCCTCTTGGACTTCCGTCTAACACAAACCCGGTATGCTTGAATCCGTAAAAGATATATGCGATTACGGGAATAATTTTCCAAAGAACCAAATTCCCGGATCTGAAAAATTTCAGCAACAGCAAGGAAAGAACGGTCCAAAGAAGAAATTCCAAAACTCCTAAAACGGTCTTTTGGTCGGATACAATCGGATCGAATTTTTCATATCGGCTTCGATCGATTTCTTGGGGGAGAATGGAAGGTCCGAGACTCGTCGGTCTCCATCCGGGCGGTTTGAGAAGAACAAGAACTTTCTCCTTGAAACTCTTCGTTTTTTGTATCAAAGAAAAAATCTCTTCGTAAACGTGAAGATTCGTGTACACGGGATCGAATGTAGTCACCGGCTTTGTAAGCCCATATATCGGTTCTTCTTCCTCTCTCGCAAAAGAACCGAAAATTCGATCCCAAAAAATCAAAATCCCTCCGTGATTCTTATCGATGTATTTTGGATCCCTTCCATGATGCACCCGATGATGCGCCGGAGTAACCAAAATTTCCTCCAAAAATCCGAGCTTTCCGATCAATCTCGTATGCACCCAAAATTGGTAGATCTTTAAAATCCCGTGAGCCAATAAAAATGCCTGCCAAGGAACTCCGCAAAATGCAATCAAAAGATTAAAGGTATATTCGAAAACCCTCTGAAAACTAGACTGCCGCAAAGCGACGGCAAGATTGAATTCTTCGCTGGAATGATGCGTTACGTGACAAGCCCAGAGGAAATTAATTTCATGCGTAGCCCTGTGAAACCAATAGTAAACGAAATCCACCATTAAAAATACGAAAATCCAGCCGGTCAAATTTCGAAATCGGATTTGAATACTTCCATTCTCCAATAAAAACGGAGACCCCAAAGGGATTTCCGGAATCCCGAATAGAACTTGCAAAGAACAGAATATTCTAAATTTATCATATATCCAAAGGGAAACGACCGTTACAAGGATCCCGGTCAAAGAAAATAAAACGCCAGTGCTTAAATCGGCAACCGTATCGTTCCACCGATATACTTTTTTTCCGACCACCCGGGAATAAAAAACCTCCAATCCGATCAAAACCAGAAAAAAGGGAACCGCCAAATCTAGAATCGATCCTTGCATCTTTGTTCAATCGTTTTTATTCAAAAATTTCGCAATCTTACGGATAACGAATCGGGGGGTGATCCTTACACTTTGGGCCAATATTTTGTTCAAAGCTCCCGATATTACGACCGGTTTTCCTCTTTTCAAAGCGTCGTATCCGATTTCAGCGACATCTTTCGCGTTCATAATCGGAGCAATCGGATTATTCAAAAATTTCGACTTGGTTATCTCCGCTCTTTCGAAAAATTCGGTTTTCGTAGGTCCGGGACAAAGGGCGGTTACCGTTACTCCGTCCTTATAAACGTCTTCGTAAACTGCTTCCGAAAAAGACAACACATAGGCTTTCGTCGCATAATAATTCGCCATGTTCGGCCCGGGTTGAAACGCCGCAGTGGACGCTACGTTCAAAATTTTCCCATTTTTACGCTCCACCATACCCTGCAAAAAAAGATGTGTCAACTCAACTAAAGAAGCAATGTTCACTTGGACCATCTGAAGTTCTTTCCGCAAATCCATTCGATCAAATCTTCCGCTCGTTCCAAAACCTGCGTTGTTCACAAGAATTTCCACAACCGCTTTCGATTTTTTCGCGAAGTCAAAAATCTTTTTGGAAGCCTTCGGATCCGTAAGATCCATGGAAAGTGTATCCACTTTTACCTTAGCTGACGATTCGATTTCCTTCTTTACCTTCTTTAAAGTTTTTTCGTTTCTTGCTACGAGAATCAGATCGTAACCATCCGCCGCGATAAGCTTACTGAGTTCATAACCGATTCCGACCGTACCGCCCGTAATGATTGCCGTTTTTACCATGTATAGATTTCCTCTTGCGGTCGAAATTAATCGCAGGAAAAAAGAGAGAAAGACTTTTTTTGGAAAGAGTCAAAGACGACGATTCGATGTTAGCCTGTTAGGAATTTAAAAAACTTTCCAATCATGAATATTCGGGCTTTAAGACAAACCGTCAAATCGCCCGGAAAAAGTGTTTGCCAACGAACATTGATTCTTATTTTTCCTTTCCATGATCAAACTGTACGGCTCAAACATCAGCAACTATGTAAACAAAGTAAAGCTGGGACTTTTGGAGAAAGGATTAGAATACGAACAAATTAGGGTTTCTCCCTCTCAAGACGAAGAATTTTTAAAGATCAGCCCGATGGGAAAAATTCCGGTTCTGGAACTAGACGGAAAATTCATATCCGAATCCGGAGCTATTTTAGAATTCTTAGATACGATTTTTCCCCAAGCACCAAAACTAATCCCGGAAGATCCCTGGGAAGCCGCAAGGGTCAGGGAAATTACGACGATGATAGAGATCTATCTGGACATTCCCGCGAGAAGAATCTATCTTCTGAGCATGAAAGGAAAAGCCGTTTCTCCCGAATTGATCGAAGAAGTTCATCCGATTCTGGTCAAAGGAGTAAAAGCGCTTCAAAGAGTGGTCCGATTTTCCCCTTATATCGCAGGAAACGTTTTTACGATGGCGGACTGCTCTGGTTTTGCAAATCTATCTATGATCGACGAAGAACTGCGCCCTTTTTACCCGAACAATCATCCCTTGGATTTGTTAAACGATTGGAAAGAATACTCTACATTTATGAAAACAAAAGAGGGTCCGGGGCTCGTGGAGAAGGAAAAACAGACTCTTAAAAAAATCATCGCAAGAGCCAAAGCAAGAATCGAATGAACGCCGAAATTCTGAGCGGCCGTTTAAAATTGATTTGACTCTCTCAGTACGCAAAATAGCCTACTGTGGTTTCTATGGAACCAGAAAAAGTAATTTCGATCCCGATCCGAGAACTTTCTCATCTAAAAGTTCTTTTGGCAGGTTGGTATAATTTCCTAAAGGAAAACTACGATCAAAAACAGATCGACCAGAATGAATTCAAAGACGCACTTCGCAGTAATGTCGTTTATAACATCGACCAGGATCAGGTCGAAGTTCTCCTGGCGGGAAAGGAAACTCTCCTCCAAAATTTCAGGAAAAGTCTTTCCTAATAACTTTCTTTTAGTTCGTAAAGTTTGAGAAGAGATCCGACTTCCGGATCTCTTCCTAAAAGTCGTCTGAAAAGAACCATCGCGTTTTCACTTCCTCCCTTTTCCAAGATTTCCGTAAAATATGCGTTACAAAGTTCCGGATCAAAGATTCCTTTGTCGACAAACGCGAAAAAGGCGTCCGCACTCATCACTTCGGCCCATTTATAACTATAATATCCCGCGGCATAACCTCCGGCAAAGATATGGGAAAATCCGTTTTGAAAACGATTGTATTCAGGCGGAATCACTACCGCAACTTCTTTGCGAACATTCTGAAGAATGGAATGTACGTCTTCTTCGGTATAATTTTTTTCGTGAATGAGAATGTCGAAAAGAGAGAATTCGAGTTGTCTTACGATCCCCATTGCGGAAAGAAAGTTTTTAGTCTCCTTAAGTTTCGCGATCATAGAATCCGGAATCGTTTCTCCGGTCTTATAATGTCTTCCGAATATCTTCAGAACTCCCGCTTCAGTCGCGAAATTTTCCAAAAATTGGGAAGGAAATTCTACCGCATCCCACTCGACACCGCTGATTCCACTGACCGGAGGTTCTTCGATTTTCGTACAAAGATGATGTAGCGCGTGCCCCATCTCGTGGAAAAAAGTGACCACGTCCCTATGCTTTAAAAGAGAAGGTGAATCTTTCGTAGAAACCGGAAAATTACAAACTACGAACGCCGTCGGAAGAACTTCCTCATTCGCGATTCGATTTCTAGAATGCCAATCGTGCATCCAAGCCCCGCCTTGTTTGTCTTTGCGGGATTCAAAATCCAAATACAACCGGGAGAGAAGTTTCCCCGATCGATAAAGGTCGTATACCTGAACTTTTTCCTCCCAAACCTGAGCGGACGTTTTACGAAATTCCAATCCGAAAAGTTTATTCAAAAATTGGAATGTTCCGGAAACGACGCTTTCTTTCTCAAAATAAGGACGGGTTTCCTCTTCGTCGAAATCGAATCTGGATTTCATCAATTTCTCGCTCACAAATGCAGCATCGTAAGCCCGAAGAGAATCTATCCCCAAGGTCTTCGCAAAATTCGAAAGATCGACAAATTCCCTTTCCGCGATCGACCTCACTTGTTTTGCAAGATCCCTCAAAAATTTCAAAACCGTCTTCTCGGAATCGGCTACCTTGGTCGCCAAAGAAAGTTCCACGTAATGACGATAACCAAGCAGTTTTGCAAGTTCGTTCCTTAACAAAAGTATGTCCTCAATCAGTTTTCCGTTTTGAGGCGCCCTCGTAGTATAAGCCTTATATAAGGATTCTCGAATAGATCGATTCGGACCGTGGGTAATATACGCCATGTAACTCGGCATATGAAGTGTGAAACGATATTTTCCGTCCTGCGTTTTAGCCGCGTTCAAATCCGATTCGGGAATTCCTTCCACATCCTCAAGACGATCCAAAACGAGTTCGAAGGAATTAGTCGCATCCAGCAGATTCTGAGAAAACTGATTGCCCAGATCGGAAAGACGAACCTGAATCTCCTGAATTCTTTTTTTAATTTCCGGTGGAAGTCCGATTCCGCTCAACTTAAACTGCGTGACGGCGTCCTGTAATACCTTTTTTTGAGGAACGTTCAAGGTATCGTTTTCATTTTTTAAAATTTCCTGATATACGAGATTCAATTCCTCGTTTTGGCCCAAGTCGGAATAAAAAGCGGTGATTTCGGGAAGTACCTCGGCATAAAGAGCCTGGATTTGCTCGGAATTTTTTACACTGTTGAGATGGGCAAGAACCGTGAACTCAATCTGCATCTCTTGCACAAGATCATTCAAAGGACGAATGACGCGATCGTAAGTTCTTTCCTTTTTTCCAAGGAGAATCGGAAGTTCCTCCCGAATCTTTCCGATCTTTTTTAAGATCGAATTTTTAGTTCCTTCTGGATCATCTGTTTTGAATTCCGGTAACATCTCCGTCAATTTTCCTCCGCCCTTCGAAACTTCATCCATTTTTTCAGGTTTGACTCGAAACCTACCGATTGTAAAACACGAACCTATGTTTGCAAATCGACTTTTGCGATTCGGATTCTCCGTTTTCTTTTCTATCGGATGTTCTTATACAAAGAACCAACTTCCTACGTTTTCCCCAAACTTGGAATGTTCACAAAAAGAACTTCCTCTCTTTATCCAACCGATCCGCGATATCGAAAACGGGAATAGATTGGAAATTATTTATTGCAGCCGAAGAGAAACCCCTTTTGGAAAAAGA
>NZ_CP040840.1:2040000-2077500 GCF_006874765.1 Leptospira weilii | reverse complement strand
CTCATTCTCTCCGAAAAAAAGGGACACGTTTTACATATCATCATCAATCGCCCTGAAGAAAGAAACGCGTTTAACGTTGATATGCTCTACGCTCTCAGTCGCGCATACGATCAATTGGAAGCCGATTCGGATATTCGAGTCGGACTTGTTTATGCAAACGGAAAACATTTCACGTTGGGTTTGGACTTGAAGAATGTCGCGGAATTTTTAAAGAAACAAAAACGTTTCCCTCTTCCTCCCGAAAGCGTCAATCCCTGGGGAACCACGGGCAAAACCAAAACGAAACCAGTCGTTGTGGCCGTACACGGGATGTGTATCACGCTCGGAATCGAACTCATGCTCGCGAGCGAAATCCGGATCGCCGCCAAACGAACGTTATTCGCTCAAGTCGAGGTTCAAAGAGGAATTTTTCCGTTCGGAGGAGGAACGATGCGTTGGCCCGTGCAATGCGGTTGGGGAAATGCAATGAAATACATTCTCACAGGAGAGACTTTCGAATCGGAAGAAGCACTTCGGATCGGACTTGTGCAAGAAGTCGTTGAAAAAAACGAACTTATCGAAAGAGGAATCCAACTTGCCGAAAAGATAGCGGCCCAAGCTCCTCTCGGTGTTTATGCGACTCTCAAATCCTCTCTGGATTCGGTGATTCACGGTGAATCGAAAGCCGCCAAAGATCTTTTTCCTCAACTTTTAGCCCTGATGGAAACCAAAGACGCGGAAGAAGGACTCGCTTCGTTTGTGGAAAAAAGGCCAGCAGTTTTTCAGGGTCAATAGATGTTTAAAAACATTCAATGAAATATAGAAATCGAGTCGAATCTCCAACCAAACTATTCATAAAAATGAATGTTTAGTATTCGATAGTTCATCTTGATTCGAATTTTTTTTCATTCTTCACTTTGAAAAAGAATCGGTTTTCCTGTATCTGGAGAGATTTCTTTTTTTGGTTTATATGAAATAAAATAGAAATTTTCTTTTTTTTACAAATCGGTTCCTTTCGTGCAAAAGCGAAGAACCGCTTTAGATATGGACATTCTTTTGCTTTCTTCCCAAAAAAAGATTCTATCCGCTTTGAACGAAGGCGAGATCGGCTCGGATTCCCTTTTGATTCCGATATGTTACTGGAACCAATTGAACGAGTTACAAAAAAAGGCTCTCTCCAAAAAACTTCCCTTCTTGCTCAAGAGATACGCTAAATACATCGCTTCCTCCGACAGTGTCCCCACCCACTACTGAACCATTATAAACGCATCTAAAACGAGACTGAAAAGTATCAAAAAATATCCAAAAATGATCTTTTAAGAACCTTTTTTATTCAAAGTTGAGAAGAATTTCTAAGATTCGTTTCTTTCTCGAATCGAGATTTCATTGATTTAAGAGCTTCAATGAGAGATTGATATTGATGAAAGGAGAGTTTTTCGGAAGGGATTTTGAAGGTTTTTTGAGCCATAGATTCCAAAGAAATTTTATACGGTGCAATTTTATTTATTTGAGAAAGGAGAATTTCTGTTAGTTCTTTTTGATCTACCGATGGAATTGAGAAGATCTGAGACTTAGGTATAGGTCTCCTATTATCTTTTGTCTGCGGTCTTCGGAAGACTTCCGGATAATCTTTTTTAAGATAATTGATAATCTTTTGGATTTGGCTTTCAGAAAGAAAACTTAGTCTTTCACCCATATTTAAAGAAGAACTAATCTCCTTAAGGGTTTCTTTTGAATACCCAATCTCATGCCCAATAGTAAAAAGGTGCTTCAACCGTTGCTTTCTTTTTACTTCTTCAATGGTATTCTTCATATAGTTTTTTCCGTTTAAAATCGTTCTCTAATTTCTTCCGCCTTAAACTGTATTGCTGTCGGAGAGTTTCGTGTTTTTCCTAACGTCTAAAACTACTGCATCATTATAGTGATTCAAAGCTGGAATTTTATTTATATAGGTTCGAACTTCGTAAGATCGACCAATCGGAGACCTTTTTTTTCCTATCACTCGGATCCCTAACTGAATCGTTATAATAAGTTCTCCGTTTTTCATTCCACTATCTACATTGTAAATTTCTTCTAATCTATACCATCCCTCATGGTTTTGATTTAATAAAAAAATATCATCACCAATAGAATACGGCACTAGGGATTTAACCAGTAGCATTCGCCTTTCATTATGTTTTTTGATATTATAATAGAACTTTTTATCTAATCGATTAAGCTCATTACGAAGTTCCTCTATTTCGAGAGTTATATCTAAAATTTCTTCAAGTAAGATCATATGATTTCCTGTTGTTCTCCAAATTTTAGTCTCAGGACATCATACTTAGATGTCTACTTCAAAAAATCCTAATTTTCCTTTATACGGAATTGGAAAAAACGGTTTCGAATCGTTAAGAATATATCCATATTTTCCGAAGAAAAATTTTGAATCCGAATGCTCAACGCAATCAGATAAGATAGACGCGCCAATGATACATCCAAAGTCAAAGTCATTGACGGTCATTCTTAAACAAAGTTTGTAATTTTTTTGGATATATTCCAATCCTTCGTGATCAAATTTTTGACTGGCATGAATTAAAAATCTCCCTCTAAAATTTGTTTTCCAATTACGATTTTCAACATCCTTAATTTCTTTGTTATTCCATGCGATGGCTCGATCTTTTGGATCAGGAAGATCTGGGCGAATTATTAACCACGCCCATGGCTGTTGGATCGATAAGGCCTTCATTTTACTGTTTTATGCTCCCTATATTCATCTACATAGAACCCGTTTTTAGATAACCAAAGAGCTACGCGAGATCTATGACATTGCGTGGTGTCTTTTTCATAACAACATAACGCGACTGGATTACCGTTGGAGAGCGTTTTGAGTTGTTCTATTATTTCTGTAGCATTCAATTTTTCTAAATTAGAATCGAATTCTTCCCAATCGTATCCTTCGTTTAGCATTTCTGTAGATGGAGCCAGCACCTTAAATTGAATCTGTTTTCCCTTTGCAACCCAGCGAGGAGAAAATCGGGAAATATTAAAAACAACGAACCCGTCCGCCAGCAGTTTATCGGTTTTATAATGATAGGATGTTACTATTTTCATCTGGATTTCTTTAAGGAATCTATATCCCTTGCCATTCTAAGCAGTGCCTTAGCCATTACCCTATTTTTAAACGGCCCTTCGTAACTAAGGGCATCTGTTACATGTTTTTGTAATGATATCTGTTCTGAATCAGATTTAAACCATGAGGAAAAGAAAGTTATATAATCGATGATCACGCGACAAACAACAGCCAACAAAAACCAGCTGAATAAAGTTACGATTACCGCATATCTAATTATCAGTTCAAAAGTTTCAAGATTCATTGCGTATCTCCAGAAGTTGTATGAAGAGAATTTTTAAAAACTTGTGACTCAATTTGCTCGAATTTTTCAATCCGATTTGCCATCGTTGCTAATATCGATTTCAAACAATCGATTTCGTTTCGACCGAATTCTAAAAATTCGTCAGTGTGGTTTAAAACCTGACAAAGGCCCATCTTCATAAACTTCAGGTCTCGTAAGGCATCAATGAATTCAGATGTAATATTACTTGCATGACTCATTGTTCATTTCTCCTATTGATCGAAAGATCATCCAGATCCGATAGGATTATGATTTCACTTTGTCTTTCGAATCCAATAGGTCTCATAAGACCGTTGCTTGGTTCGCTTACTCTTGGAATAAACGCATAAATTCCAACTCGTTCATGAATAGCTTCAAAAATTTCAGGATCTTGCGGGTTTCGGATGATACTCATATATTCCTCCTCCAAACATCTTCTTCGAATTCCCACTCCTCGACGAACCAACCAAGTTCCGCGAGTTTCAAAATTGCTGTCTCAGAATCCGAATCAAGAAGTTCGTATGCCTGAATAAAATCGATGGAGTTTTTCAATGTAGCTCTCTCAGGTTCGAGAGCTTTCTTACGATCCTCTAAAGCTTTTCTTTCATAGGCTTTTAGCTTATCAAAGAAAAGAGATCTTCGAATATCATACAAGAGTTGAGTTACTACTTCGTATCTCTGGATCGTTTTAATTTGAACGCTCATTTTCAATTCTCCTCTTTAACTGTATGTAATATTCTTTCATTCTCTCTGTCTTTATATACTCCGGAAGTTCATTCCAACGTTTTGGAATAAACCCACGTCGAAGGAAATCTTCACAGTGATTGATCCAAAGATCCTCCGAGCGTTTTAAATCAGTGAATTCTTCTTCGCTCATAACTAAAGTTCTGATCCAGCCGGATATTTTTCCAGGATCCATTCCACAAGATAAAATATCTGATCTACATTATCGCTTTGATTTGAATCGGTCGCCGCAAGGTCTTGGATGTTTTCCAAAACCTCACGAACTTCAAGCGGAAGCTTGCTCATGCCGCATCAACCTCGACTTCTGCGTCAAGCTCCGTCGGCTTGATATAGAAGCGTTCCCGTTTTGCCTCTACTTTTATTCCGAATTCTTTCTTGGCACGAACCGGATCAGACAGAATCGCGTCCTTATCCAGTTCGATTTTTACTCTCAGGTAAACCTTTCCACATTTCTCTATAAACTTTTTGTAAAGTTCGTAGAGAGTTGCATTCGTGAGTATCTTTTCCAAAAGTGTAGAAGTGAGCCTGGTCTTTACAGATGCGGGAATATCCCGATACGAAACGGAACCCGTTGTCAACTTTTGAGTTTTGCTGCCGGATTCGAATAGAGATGTTCTATTCTCATCACAAAAATGTTTAATACGAACTCCCAGGAGATACATATCTTCATCGAGAGCTTTCGTTTCCTCGCGGAGCTTTGTTTGAAGTTCCGAAATTTGATCGTTATATTTGGAAACGATTCGATCTTTCTCGCGTTGTTTTACACCGTAAGACTGAACCGCATCCGCTAACTCCCCCTTATTTCCAAGAGGGATGATAACGATCTGTTCTTTCTTTTTGTTCGCCATGCTTTACTCCTGTTATACCGGTCTTGGATCTTCCAAGACCATTCCGGACGAATTGGAATCGCTAATCTGCTTCGGTGCTTCTACCGCCACCGGCTTCTTAACTATCTTCTTTTTCTTAGGAGCGACTTTCTTCTTCGCTACCTTTTTCTTCTTTGCAATCACTATACGGTCCCTCCTTTATACCGCGACTTGTTCTACAGCGAACTCGCCTAAGGCAGATTGAAGATCTTTTAGTTCGCTTTCGAGAGACTTAAGGTTTTGCTTTTGTTCTTCCTTCGCGATCTTTAACCGATCTTTAAGGGTTTTGATTTTGTCATCGATTCCTTGAATCTTTACTTTTTTTTCGTCTTCTAAAAGCTGGATCGTTTCTTTCTTCTCCTCCTCTAAAAGAGTGATTTCAGCTTCAAGATCACCCGAATTCGTTTTAAACGAAGCGATCTTTTTTTTAACTTCAGCCACCCGTTGCAAAGCGTTATTGTGTTCTTCCTGGTTTGCGATTTTCATTTTTCCTCCAATATTAAAATATTGCGTTATTCGTTAGCGGTTCGAATCAGATTTTCCGCCGAGTGTATTTCACTCGCTGATGTGGAATGATCTCTGATTAAATCGAGAGCGGCGTCCATTGTTAGCTTATGCCCGTCTAAACTTAATCTTGACTTTTGGATCTCGTGTTGATCTCCACTTAGGTAGGTTGAAATTGCCGCTTTACTTAACTCCTTACCGGTATTATCTCTAATCCGCTTCGCAACTTCTCGTTGTGTAATTTTCATTTTTTTCAAAATATCGGAAATGGTTTGAGGAAATACGGTTTTGGCAAGCTCGTGCGTCATAACGCGATCCCATCCAGCAACTGATCGTTCGATTTTGCGGATTTGATGCTTCACACCCAGAGGAGAAGGGAAAACGTTTTGGATAAAAATTTGTCGAGCCTTTTGGCCGTTCTGTCCGGATTCGAATTTAATACTGAACGCCCTTTCCGCGAAGGAAAGAATCTCGTTATCTTTGAGCTGCTCTAAGATCGTCTTATGAATTCTCCAACCAATCTCTTGGGTCCTGGTTAAGGATCTTAACCAAGGACCTTCATTCTTTCCGAACATTACGATCGAGAAAAGGTTTTCTCTGTCCGGAATAGAAATCTCATGAATCTTTTTAAGATCACGCAAAAGCTTCCCTGAAAGTGCCTGTGCCTCATCAAAAAGAAGAACAATCTTGCGTTTCTTTTTGTATGCCTCCTCAAGTATGCTTCTTAGGATCAATTGTTTTGCGTGCGCATTTCCTGGAATTTCTCTGTCCGAGGCAAGTTCGGAAATCATAGTTTTCATGATTTGGTTGATGTTCATCTCGAACGATTCGTAACATCTTCCCATTTCGATTACTTGAAAACGGTTCGGATAACTTTTCCAAAAATGCAGCATGTGTTCGTATAGAAATGTTTTACCTGCCCCTACGTGTCCGACGACACATTCCCAACCGGAACTGTCAACGGCCTGTTTGATTGCTCTGATTACCCTGTTTGTGTTTTCCGTATCGACAAAACTCATTCCGCGCTCTCCTTAGAATCGTTAGATTCAAAATCAATGTTATTTAGAATATTCAAAAGTTCGTATATTTCTTGGTTTGTGATCGAGCCTTTGAGGGCAAGACTCGAATCAAGCCGCGCTTGAACGGCTTCGAAGAGGTCCACTGGCATTTCGGAACGGTAGATTAAAAGTCGTCGTTCGATATAACTCCACGCCGATTCTACATCGGTGAACTCGCTCGGTGCCATCGTTGCGGGTGTTTCAACAGGGACAGCGTTCGCCGGAAAGTATCTAAGATTTTCCAACTCGGATTGAGGAAAGAGGTCGTCGATCGTAAAGATTTTCCGCTGTTTCTTGGCACCCTCACGGATTTCGTCTCGCAGCCTCATCCGATCGGTTTTCAGCCATGTGTCTGATGATTGCGTTTGGAATCCCGTATGTTGCGATATGCTTCTCGCTCCGTCCGGATTGCAGATATACAGATTTCCTAATTTATCTTCTGCTACGAGGTTGCCGTCGCGATCCCTGAATAGAGTGACGTTTTGCCCTACCAGATCCAAGGCGACTCCGTAAGAATGGTTTCGGTATTCGATACAGCCGTAGTTGTTTACGACTCGTTTGTCGAATGTAACCGTAGCGTCGTAAAAATTTTGTTCTGTGATTCGCTTGACCGGCTTTTCTTTTGTTCCTTCCAACCAAAGATCAAATCTCCCACTGATTTGATTTTCGTGAATGGTATATAACGTTAGAAAATCGTTGAATTCCTCCAAGTCCTTGAATCGTTTCCCGTCGATTGCGGGTTCTACAATATTTTTAAAAACGCCGATTCGACGTTCCACGGGCCCCTTTGCCTTGGGAACGCCCGGCCTGTGCATGATTAGTTTTGTTCCTAATCGTTTTAACGTGGATCGTGATCCCTTTAAGCCAGAACCTTCGTCGGAGTAAACGAATTCAGAAATACCTTCGAATGGATTTCGACGATCTGTTTTTGGTAACCAAGCGCGTTTGAAAAAGTCGAGATAATCTGTTGCGTTTTCTCCTCGATGTTTTGCTCCTGGGGTTATGGCTTTCCCGCCATACGCCCATACAAAGAAAACTTTTGAAAAAACATCAACCAGTGCGTAAACCCAAACCTTAATGAGGCTATCTTTTAGCATTGCGGTCTCTTCGTCCTTATCATCCAAGAACCAACGCTGTTCGATTTTTCCTCGTGGATTTAGGTAGTATCGACTTGCAACGGAAGCATCTACCATGTGAGTCGCGTTGGAGTATGGTTCTTTCCAATGTCGAGACGCTTCCGGTGATCGCATTTCGTGTCTGCCTAAACCGAGACGATTCAGCCACCGGTTTGCGGTAGACTCCGTCCAGGGAAGTTGAATCTGTCCGCTGTTACGCGCTCGTCTTAGAGCGAGTTTCATCGAGATCGGTTTTGGTTCTTTGCCGGACAGATTTGAGTAAACAATTTCCGCAATGATCTTCGCTTCGGTTTCCCGCAGATCCATCCGCTCCGGGTTTAGATTTGATTTTCGCTTTCCTTTTTTCTCGCCCGCAACAATAGCCAATTCCGATCCAATATTATATTTTTCGAATCTTCTGCGAATTGCGTCTTCCGACAATCCAAAGGCCGACGCGGCTTTGCGCATCATTTCGCCTTTGGAAAATTTCGACGGCGCCTCTTTCCAGGCCGAATAAAATTCGTAAAACAAATCTGGATCTAATTGTTTCACTCTTGCGTCTCTCCTTGGAAGATATGGTTTGACCAAGCCATTTTGAGAGTTTTGAGCGAGATCTCCATCGTTGCGATTGTGCGAGAGAGATAAATTCCAAGCGCGCCGTTTCGAGATTCTTCCGGGATCAACTCAATCTTTTGCAGAGCTTCTAGAATCGACGCATTGCACTCATCGATCATCTTTTCCGCGTCGCGCTGGTTTTTGATTTTGAGTAATTTATCCGGATCGATGTCCTTGGATTTTCTGAGAACATCGAGCTGTTCGTCCTTCTTTTGGATAGACTTCTCTAAGTTTGTTTGTTTTTTTCGAAGCAGTTCGGCTTCCGCCTTTACGGTTTGATTTTCTGTTTCGAGGGATTTGATTTTTTTCTTTGACGAATTATCTAACGTAGAAATTCTTTCTGCGAGAAACTCTTCCGCGGAAACAACTGTGCCGTCGGAAAGGGTTAGAATTTCTCCTTCCATTTGCTTCTGGCGAACTTCTTTCGCAGCTTGCAGAAATCTCTTTGGAGAGGCCTCCATGAGTTGTTTAACTCGGTCACCCAGTCCAAAGGATTCAATCGCATTCACATATTCTAATGCTGTTCTGCCGTTCATGTCGAGTTCTTGCTCGACACAATCCCCGAACGCCTCATATCCTAATTCCCGATACAACTCCAAATTTCGAATCGCTGCCAACGCTAACGCGGTTTGAAAAATGTTTACCCTGGCTTGCGTAATATACAATTGCGCCAGGGCTTTCCTTTGTTCCGGTGAAAATTCTCTCGCCTCGCTCTCGCTTGGAATCGTCAGAGCTGTTTCCGGTTGTGACATTCTACTGTCCGAGTCTTCTATTTCGTCTTTGTATTCGTCTAACGCTGATTTGGTTGTCATCCTGCTATACCTTGAGTCCCATATTTTTTAGAATCGCTTTCGTTTCTTCGCTTTGAGATATTTTTATCGCATTCTCTGCCTGTTGTTTTAGAAAGGCGTTTCGAGTCTCTCTCGCCTTTTGGAAGATTGCCCTAATTTCCTCAATTGGGAGATTGAACTCCATTTCCAAGATTTGGATCAGATGGGGAGTTTTGCGTTCTCCGTAGGCCGTTGCTGAAAGATTTCTAAAATTAACACCATAATCGCGAGCGATTGCGCGCATTGATGATTTGCCCTCAATCGGACCTAACTGCTTTCTTATTAAGGGTGGAAGCTTTTTGCCTCGTGGACGTCTGAGGACATAAGAGTTTTCTAATGTCCTCGTATTCTCATTTTCCATAGACTTTCCTCAACGTTCTTAGATAAGCCTGAGTCTGACCCAGTTTGGTTTGAATTTTTGGCGTAAGCTGCCAGCGAAAGCTTTCCGAGAAAAATAGGCCATTTTCTTGATCTGGTAAAATTAGATTTGCCTGTGTTAATTTTCGCTTTGCGCGTTCCAAGGATTGAATTCCAGTGAGGAGTCTAAACTCTCCACTGAAAAAGCTCTTTCCCGGAAGTAGATGGATTAGTATATATACGGCTCCGGTTCCGGTTGCCCTTTGGATCGGATTCTTTCCCTCGATTGTATCCGGATTTAAAATATATAACCCTTCATGTTCTTCTACCAAACTCCATCGACTTAGGATCTTGATCGCGCGGTAGATTGTTTTCTCCGGACGCGTTAGTCGTCTTGCTACGTGCACGGGCCGGAGCGGAACACTCGGGTTTTCGAGAAAGAATTTCGCTACCGTTAAAAGAGTCATATTCTTACCGAATCGAGTAAAGGTCTGAGTTGTTTGAACCACTTACTTAAGCATGGTTTACAAAGTTCAAATTGATAAACTGTTACCGAAGCCTGGCCGCACATAGAGCATTGCGGAGTCTTTGAATCCGAAAAAATGCCCTCGATGGAGTTACCTCCACCGAGGGGAGAGGGGTTGCCTGGGTTGCAATCAGACAAATTGGATGGGAAAGGCGAATTAATAAATTTCATGCGAAAGTTTCCAATGTATGTTCCTTCGGCAGATTGGATTTGTATCCATTTTTGGAGAAACCTTGGGTCGATGCGATCTCTGCGGGAAGGACATGAATTTTGATATAAGAGAGAAGTTCTTCCGTATTTAATTTTCTGATGAGGCCGTTGGGGATTCTGTTCCAACAGCGATCAAAAATAAAGTGCGCGATCAATCCCTTGTCTCGCAATTCTGCGGAATGATCACAGAGAAAACGCTTACGAACCCTATCGAATTTAGTTGTGTTTGCCATTGAATGAATCTCTTTCGGAAGTTTTTTTCTTTTCCACCCACTTCATGAATTGTTTCTTTAGTCCGGCATCATCGATGAAGTATTCGTAGATCGCACAACGAGAGAGTAGAATTTCCATCGGGCTTTTGTTCGATTCGCTTTTGATTCTGAGAACCGAATCGGCCACCCGTTTGCGATGTATTTTGATTCCAAACACAGGATTCATGCCGCGCTTCCTGCGTCTTTGGTGAGAACTAATTCTATATTTTTAAATCCTTCTGCGTTGAGCGCTGCGATCACCCGGCGATTGTTATTTCTCCCGGAGAAAAATTCATACGTTAGTCGTTCGTTTAGGTGATTGCGTTTTGCGAATGTGCTCATATATTTGTAGCGGTATACGATTTCTCTTTGGATCTCTTCCCGTTGTTTGATCGCGTTCACTTTAAACCTCCTCTTTCGGAAAGCGCTTGAGGTTTCTCTGAACGTAAAAGCCGTCTCGTGCATACAAGTTGATATGTAACCTAACGCTTATGATCGTGATAGCTATGTGTAGAAATTGGCGCGGCAAGTCTCGGTGCAGCGCTTTGTGAATTTTTAGATTGAGTATTTGAAGCCCATTAAACCGAATATCTTCTATATATTCCTGGAATCTTGGGATACGAAACATGAAAGAAATCCAGTGGAGCGAAATTACGAAATACGAAAAAATCCGATTTGAGAGTTTTCGAAATCTGTGTATCCAGTTCGGTTCAATGTTCGCTACGCTCATTTGCTTGATTTCTCCTTGATTCTATGCCTGGCTTCACCGATGCTTCTAATGCAGGGGCAAGCCTGTAGATCGCATGATTGTTAGAATCAAACAATTGTCAATAAAAAATGTTAGAAACAAACAAAAAAAATAATATCAATATCGCCGAACGATTTTCTGTTTTTTTTAAGGCAACGGGGATCACCCAGGAGGAATTTTCTAAGCGGATTGGAGCGTCTCGCTCCAGTATTAGTTCTTGGCAGAGGGGAAGATTTGGAATACCTGGCTCCGTTATCAAAACGATGGAATATGAATTCAACCTAAATCCGGTTTGGTTGATTACTGGCGAAGGAGAAATGATTAGTCAGCCGGAGCAAAACAAGGAACGTAATGAACGTTTAGGAGCCGAGTTCCGGATTTTGCAGCTTCTGCGTAAACGCCCTCTCCTCAAGCTTACAGTTGACGACTTTTTGGAATTAGACAGGGATTTGTCCGAAGAGGAACGGGGCGCGATCAAGGCAATGCTGAAAAGTTGGAAACCAGTTAATACGGCCAAATAAACGTCAGTCAATCCACGGATTCATTACGGATTTGGTTTCCACTGCCAGGTTATGGATCAAAACTTCAAAATCCAGGTCCGAATCTAAAAATAGGTGAATTCGGGCAGTAAAAAATTCTCTCAAAACTGGAGCAGATGGATGTTCGTCTTCCGATTTTAAATCACTATTTTGAATCTTCATCTCTCCAACACCAATTCCCGAAATTTTATGTATTCTTTAGCATATTGCCCACTCTGGACAAAAGTTTATTACACAAACGCATATTTCTGAAAAAAAATCTTGATTATGGCTTAAAGAATTCCGATAATCATCACTAATTCACATTAGCACAACTATTTCACACGAACCACAACAGTCAATGAAAAATGTTCAATTGTAAACAATATGACACAGAAAGGCAAAGATTCGATCGATAGGCTCCGCATAATTCTGTCCGAGACCGGACTGCGACAAAACCACCTGGCTAAAAAGGGTGGCGTCAAACCAACAACTATAAGCGCCTATCTGAACGGAAACCGCGCCGTAGGTTTTGACTTTGCATATGCAATCATGAAGTCGCTTGGATATAATCCGTTTTGGGTGCTTTTTGGGGATGGCGACAAAAAGATTCCAACTGAAATTTTTTCAGAACTGACCCAGGAGAATCATGATCGATTCGAAGATATTGAAAGAGATCGTGTCTTTATGAGACAGATCGACGAATCCGGAATGAGGCAGGAGATACAAAGAATTTTAGAACTCAGTCGATCCGATAAAAAACTTTTTAAGATTTTTTTCGATCGACTTTTTCCCGAAAAACTTGACTGATTTTTACCTGATATTCTGCGATTAGTTCTATCAGCGAAGCTGTTCCTTTTTTTAGATCTCTTACAAAGTTATACAGAAGAGCTTTTAACTCAGTTTTTAACTCGTCGTCTATGTCTGTGATTTTTTTCATAATCGTCTCACACAAATAGGAGACGATTCTTTTTCGTTTTGTTTCTACTGCACCTTGTCAACGAATACGACAGGGTAACGTTTTTCTGCGTGAGCTACTCCGATCGCTCTGCCTCGAACCTGAATATCTCTCGTCCGCGCGACAAGTTTATCAAAATCTTTATCCATTTCTGATGGTATAAATAGCAGGAATGTGGCAATCACGTTTTTGTCGTTGTATTCCGCTTCGGCGATTGTGTAGCCGTTCCAGTCGTCTCCGACTTGTATTCCATCCCACCTACTTAGTTTAGTCTGTAGTTCGTGAGCATTTCGCATAATACGAAATTTGAGTTTTCCGCTGACCGTTCCTCCTTCCCATTTGTCTACTCTCTCTACGGAGCGACATACGAAATCGAGTTCAACCGTAAAGTATTTCCTGTCGTTCTTCCATTCTCCGGACTCGGTAGTTCCGTCTTCGCATTTGATTTTTCCTGGTCCGTGCTTTTTACCGTTTTGAAAGGAACCTTCATAGACACACTGAACACTTCCGTCTAAATACGTTAATTTCCCTTTGCCGTGCATATTCATATCGGAATTGTAATATCCTTCATAATGATCTCCATTTTCATACCAATCAGAAACCGGCTTAGAAGTATCTATCTTTCCATTGATAAAATACATCGCCAAATATTTTTCTGGGGCATCTGGTTTGTAAGCCTTCATCAGACCATGAAATTTTCCGTTCTTAAAATTACTTTCAGCGATTACACCTTCTTCGCTCTTAGTTTTCCCTTTTCCGTTTTGGCAATCTCCTTCGATGCAAGTTCGTTTGGTTTCTTCCGAACCGATCGGATTGAGGATTAGGATAAATAAGATAATTGTGATACTGATTTTCATTGTTTTTTACTCCCAATGAAAACAATCAATATGTGATGTCACTTGACAATTCTAAAACTGTGTTTTCGTTTGCCACATGGCCAAAAAAAACAAATCGCAGAAATCGAATAAACAAAATACAAAACAACCTGTAACCGGTTACACAACAGAAGGTTCTCTATTCAAAAACATTCCTATCAAAGAGTTAACGCAAAAACGTTCTTCTACGTTACAAACAAATCCAGCGATACCCAAAGATCCAGACGATACCATGACGCCGCAACAAGTCGCCGCTCTGCTCAAACGCAGCGTTCGTAGAATTAGCTATTATCGTCGTGAGGGACTGCTCGGAAAGTTTTGGAAGTTTTACGACGGAACGATTCTGTATTCCAGAGTTGGAGTCGAAGAATTCTTTCAAAATCGATTTTGTGAAAAAGAAGAATCTTAAAACCAGCGGAAATCGCGGGACTTAGGGGTCTTCGCCGACGTTGCGCATTGGTATTTTCTTTGTTAGCATTGGTGACATGGATGAATTAAAGGCACTTCTACAAATCGATCATCTCTCTCTACTTCTTGTTTCCATAATATTATTTTTTATGGTCCTGTTGGTTTATCGTAAACCGCTCGGACAGATTTTTGGACTTCTTTCTAAGCTCATCACAAAACGTCTCGATTCGAAAGAGACTATTTCCGTGGTTCAAATTCAAACCAATTCACTCCCGGGAGCGAGATTCATTCAGGAACACGTCACCTCAATCCAATTCATCGACTCTTTGCGCGTTCGCGACGCGGAAGGTTTTTATGATTTTCTGTTTAACCTTGTGAGTGAAGTCCGTGCCAGATTAGGGAATCCGTATCCGAACGTAAGGCTGACGTTTTCGTTATTGAATGTAGACTACATATCCTCTGCGGCGGTTAGCGCGCTCTCAAGAATCTTAATCGATGTAGTTCAGAAAAACGGAATTTTTCTGAACATAAACTTTCCGAAGGATCGATTCAAAAATCACGCGACCAATTTTCGCATACTCGCGGGGGATGCGGAACACGTTTCCATTTCGATCAAAGATCACGGAGGTGCGGAATGAAAAAGATTTCGGTTATACTTTTGCTTTTAGGTGCGTGCGCGGTTCTTCAAACACTTCCGCCAACGCTGAAAGAAGACAGCAAACAAATTCAAAAAACGAAAATGGCACTTGCCGAAAACCGCCCCGGAGCTATAGAGCGAGCGATTTCAGAACTGGATCGATGCGACGCTCGAAACATCGAGAACGCTCAAGAGATCAACATCCTTAAGGAAGAGTTGAATCTTTGTAATGCTGCAAGCGAAAAAAAAGACATTCAGTTGACCAAGGTATCCAAAGAAGCCGGAGAAGGACGCGGTATCAAGTGGCTCTACTATGCGGTGATAGGATTTATTGTTCTATCTCTGGTCGCCTTGATTCTCGTCGTTCTTGCGATCCTTGCACTCAGACGCAATAGTCTTCCGGTTGTAGGTAGTCTTTTAGGGGAAAAGCAATCATGAATCAAATATTAGAATTTTTAAAATCCGCTTCTTTTGAGGTTCAAAAACATTTTCTGAACTTCGATGCGATCCAGCAGACACAAAACTATTGGAATGGTTCCCCACTTGCTGGATTAGAAACGAAACACATAGGATCGGAAGCAGTCAAGGCGAGCTTACCCGTATTCCCTCCGGTTCTCGAACCGGTTTTCGTCTGTCCGGTAGACGAGCCTCATATAACATCTCCGTTCGGTTATAGAACGCTGAACATCAACGGAAAACCCTCGAAACAGTTTCATCTCGGAATCGACTTAGGAGGCGAAAGAAAAATCAAAATTCCCGAGGACTGCATTATCAAAACCGTTCTCCAAAGAGACGAAAAATATCCGGTCCGATTTCATTATGAAAAAGGAACTTGGATCGATTTGATCAGAACAGGGAAGATTCCGCGTGGTAGAGCTTGGACACCGTATATTATCGCAATCGGAGTCCATACTAAAAATCAATACAAGTTCAAGCACATCGATTCCTACGTATTGGTCGGACAGAATGTCAAGGCTGGAACTGTGATCGGAACGAGCGGAAATCTCGGCTATTCGATGGGACCTCATTTGCATTTCGAAGTCTGGCCTTGGAATGAAAAAACGAAATCTTGGCCTACGCCTATGGACCCGGCTAAGTTTTTAAAATCAAAAAATCTAATATAATAAAAGGAAAAAGGTTATGGAACTTTTAACACAAGCAGTCTTCGGATTATTCATTCCGTTATACATAGCTCTCGTTTTATTCTTGAGTCAGTGGGTCTTTCGTTTCTTCAAAAACGAATTTGTCCAACGTGATAAGGCGCGGTTTGTTTTGTATCTCGCTACCGGAATCGCAATCTTCTTTGAATTGGTGCGATTCGTTTTAGGAGATTCTATCTCTGAACTCGGATACTATTCTGTGATCCTACTTCTGAATTTTTGTTTCACTACGACATTTTACGAAGTTCTGATGAAGCGAGTTTTCGAAGCGGTCAATTACACACACTCAGCACCGGTTCAATCAGAAGAACAACCGGATTAATCGGAAGGGAATGCAAATGAGCACGGAACCGGCTATAAGGGAACGAGCCTTTTTTCTCTACGCAATTTCCGGTTCCGGATCTTCCGTGAACGCGGTTGCAAAACAACTTCGGGAAGAATTTGGAACGAAGACCACCGCGAAAACCGTGAAGGAATGGGCTGAGGAAAAGGATAAGGACGGACTAACGTGGAAAGAAAAACGTAGCCGACTTGTAGTCAGAGCTGAAAAGCGTGTTGAGGTGATCGCTGAAAACCGACTCGTTGAGATCAAAAGCAGAACAAGGAATATCGTTGATACTTTGTATAAGATGCTTACGGATAAAAAAGCTCCGGGACTTACGAGCTTTGAAAATGCCGTATATGCGTTTAAAAACATTTCCGAATACGAACTCAAACTTGAACGAATGGAAGGCGATCGCTTACATCCGCTCGTGATCGTAAACGCAATTTTTGAAGTGCTTCAAGAATGTCCTCCGGTTGCACAAGCGATTCAAGAAAATTGGGACAAGAGTATAGCCGCTCGAATTCACGAGAAGATCGGATCTCTCAAAGTGTGAAGTATGTCCGTTGACCGTGAAATTTTAGAGTCGATCCGAGAAGCAGGAACAAAGCGATTTTCGAAAGTAAAGAAAACCGATCGGATATTATACGGCAAAGAATTTGGAAAAGATTCTCTAACAGCATTTGCAAAATATATTGATCCGAAATTTGAAGACCCTCTTCACATCAAATCTATCATTCACCTCCTTGAACGAATGGAGAAAGGAGAAATTCAAAGAGGAATTATAAACATGCCTCCGCGAAGAGGCAAGAGCCAGATTTGCACACGAATCTTTCCTGCTTGGTTCTTAGGAAGGCATCCAGATAAAAACGTAATATTACTTTCCTACTCTGATAACAAGGCCGCGCGTTTTGGTCGTTGGGTTCGTGACTGCGTAGAGTCAAACCGCTTTTCTCAAATATTTCCAAATACGAAAGTTCGCCCGGATATGCGAGCGGCGGCTGAGTGGGAAACGACAAGTGGCGGACTCGTTTTAAGTGCGGGACTCAAAGGAGGTTTTAACGGGGACGGCGCGGACCTTTTGATCGTAGATGATCCGTATAAAAACCGAGAAGAAGCGACGTCCGAAACTATATCCGAAAAAATCATCGAGAACTTCATGTCTGTAGGGGAAACGCGTCTCTCTCCTAACGCAATTATTTTGATCGTTCATACAAGATGGTTACGCAACGACCTTACAGGAAGATTGATTGGTGAAGATAAGGAGGTCGAAAGTGAAACTTTTTGAGCCGGAGATAAAAGGTGAATGGCATGTGTTACGTCTTCCTGCAATCTTAGAAGATGGATCGTCTCTCTGGCCGGAGCGTTTTAAAATTGAAAATGTTTTAAAACTTAGAGCGAGAATCGGAGAAGGTCGATTTAGTGCGCTCTATCAACAAATCCCTCTGGATGTTGCGGAACAGATTTTTAGTGATCCGAAGTTTGAAGAGGCCCCGAATGATACAAAGATATTTGCGTTTTGGGATCCTGCCTTTCGAAAAGCGGAAAAAAAGAAAGACTTCAATGCTTTTACAGCGGGTGGAGCAAATGGTGAAAAATTCTTTGTGATCTCAGGTGAAATCTGGAGAGCAAAACTTGGCGAGTCCTATGATCGAATTGAAAAACTCTGCAAACAATTTCAAGTTTCTCGACTCTTTATTGAGAACAATAAGGGCGAGGCCGCTCTTGAAATTGAAATGCAACGAAGAGGAATCCAGTGTAAGGGAGTTACAAGTTTTGGAGATAAGGATTTTAGAATTCAGCAATACGCACGAATGAATTGGGACAAGATTCGTTTTTCTAACTTGGTTTCTCAAAAGTATTTAAAGCAGATTCTTGAATATTCGGATGTAGTCGAGCGTCACGACGATGCTCCCGATTCCTTAGCTGGTCTCATCAAAGAAACGAAATTCGGTCCTCAAGCCGAAGGAATGAAAAACCGAATCGGATTTTTTGAAATGCTTTTGAACGAAGGGAGATGGTAATGGCCCGCAAACGTCGCAGTTATTACAAGAACTTAGGAATCGATACATCCGTCCGAGTCGCAAAGTTAGACTCCTCCGAATCCGTTGCCCGGCTTGATACGCTGATGCACATGGCATCTGGGAAAGGGATCATAGGAAGGGATAAGCTTCGAGGTGTTACACCGAATCCAGAACGAATTTCCCCGAGCACTGCACGCGCGCTTTACGAATCAAACGGTTTCCTCGCCAACATAGTCGATTCTGTCGCGGAAGATGCGACAAGGGCGTGGATCGAAATAGAAACAAATCGAGATAAGGATGATCGAGATTCAGGTAGAAAAGGTCTGAACATTTCCAGAATCTTAATGAATGAAATGGAGGAGTTCAAGCTTCAAGAGAAAATCACAGAACACATTCAAGGTTCTCGAATGAATCATGGAGGTTCTCTGATCTTTTGGGGAATTAAATCGGATATTCCACAAACCGATTACATGCTTCGCCAGCCAATGCCGGAGACGATTCGGAATCTTGAATTCATAAACGTGATCGATGCGAGTCGCGTTTCCGTAAGGAGAAAAACGAGCGATCCGCTTTCTAAATATTATAACGAGCCGATTTGTTCTGTATCTGGCGTAGAATTAGACTCCACCCGAGCGCACTGGCTAGTCAATAGTTGGAATTGGGATTCTCAGCGGGGAATTTCCTTAATAGAAAAAGTCTACGATGGAATCATTGCGATCGATACAGCACTTTGGTCCACAACATCTCTGATTTTTGAGATGGCCGTCAAGGTCCTTACTACCGACAAACTGGACTCTGCGTCTCCCGCAAAGACGATGGAGTTTCTTCGATTATTAAGGCATACTCTATCCACTCAGTCCACTGCGATGCTTGGAAAAGATGAAACACTAACTCGTCTGGGTAGCTCGGGAATATCCGATTCACAACTCGAAACACTTTTTTCTTTCATTTTTAAAGTTTTATCAGGTCTCTCAAAGATACCTATTTCAAAAATATTAGGACGAACACAATCCGTAATCAATATCGGCAATAGCGATCCATCGGACGACGTAAGTTACTTCGAGGACGTTTCTCGTTTTCAAGAACTCAAAGTGCGTCCCATCATAGACCAATTTATCAAATTAAGAATCCGCTCGACCGAAGGACAGATTTACAAACTTCTAAACGGTGACTTTGCGTCTCTCGATTGGACGTTTAAATTTAAGACGTTGTGTAAATCTTCTCCGGCATCCGAAGCGGACACGAATTTGAAAAACGCTCAAGCGGATCAAATCTATATAACAATCGGTTCGCTTTCGCCTGGGGAGGTTAAACAAAAGAGATTTCCTGAAATGGAAAATTTCGATTACTCTCAAGATGGCGGCCATTTAGATTTTACCGAACCGGATCTGTCAAACCCTGAAGAATTGAATAGTCCCGTTCAACAGTAATTTCGAATGTTCCAAAAATCGAATAAAAGGCCATTTTCCGCGCTTTTGGGCCCAAAGGTGTATCTTTGGGTATCTCCCTGTTTGCTGAACAATGCTGAACCTGTTTTATTTCAAAATACGGATGCGTTATTTTCCGTCTTAAACGCATTTTCCCAACGTTCGCAAAAAAAGGGGAAAATGCCGTGTATCCTCTAAGTTTAGAGCTTCAATATTCTAAACTGTGGAAAGATGAAGTTTCTCGTTTTGCCAAACAGGTAAACTCTGTAATTTTGAAAGGCGTCCAAGCCTATTCAAAAGAGGCACGTGCCGATAGTTATTTTTTTGAACCCGTTGTTCGATTAGATGTTTCCGATCTTAGAATCTTACTGGGTCAACTAAAAAGTCAATACGGGGACTTTGCTCCTCGAAAAGAATTCGAGTCTCAGATAAAACGAAACGTCCAGATGATTGATGCTTGGTCTCGGGACAAAACAAATTCATTCATTGGCAAACAATATGAAAGTATGAACTCCCCTCGCGCTGGAGTTGTAGGAGGAGATCGATCCGCGTTTCGAGTCCCTGCAATTCCTATTTCTCAAAAAGAGTCTACGGAAGTTTGGAACCGGGTCAATCAGATGATAAAGGAGCAATCGAGTCTTGCCTCCAACGCGTTTCGGGAACATTTTGATCGGGTTCAAAAGATTGTTACGGACGGACTTTCGAAGGGATTAAAATACCAAGACATCGCCTCCCAAATTCAAAACGCTACCGGAATTTCAGAACGCCGAGCCGAGTTTTGGGCGAAAGACCAAACGGGTAAGTTTTTTTCACAACAAAGTCGCTTTAGACAAACAAAAGCAGGGTTTCCCGGATACTATTGGAGAAGTCAAAAAGATTCACGAGTTCGAGATACTCACGCTCATGTAGCAGACAAATTTTATACCTGGGACTCACCCCCTCTTGTAAATCGTAAGGGAGGATTACAGGCTCGGCTTGCGCCGGGTGACGATTATCGTTGTCGCTGCTGGGCGGAACCATCTTGGGGACCACAGACCAACAAAAAACAAAATACGAAGAACCAAGTTTCAATTCCGAAACTCATTCTTCCCTCAACGTCACCGACTCAAACGATCGTTCCGATTTCGCATTCCATAAACTTAAATCTTCCAGATCCGACGGTTCATGCAAACATTCAAAAAACGATTTCCGATTTGGATTCATTTCTAAAATTTCCGAAGGATCGAACAGGCATCGGCGTTCACTATCTGAGCGGCTCTATGTTGAAAACGAATATTTCCGGAAGGTTTAATCCGAATGCAAACCGAATTGAGTTGAATGGTTCCCACACATTCAAAGATACTTATCAGTCAACATTCGTTCATGAGTTCGGACACATGATCGATTACAGTTGGATCGGTCAACCAGGTAGGTATGAAAGCACTTCGACAGAGCTATCTGAATTCAAGTCCGCTGTCGAAAATACGGAGTTATACAAACGACTTAAAAAGATTGGAATGACTGGTAAAATTATGTTGCCCGGAATTCAAACTGTTTTGTTGAATCAGAGTCAGAGAAAATTGATTCCTTATTTGATTTCTCAAGAAGAACTTTTTGCTCGTGCCGTCGAGCTTTGGACTGCAAAAAAAACGAACTCGAAAAATCTCATTGCACAGATTCGAAAAAAAGGTAACATGAATTTTGTGAATCATTATTGGGATGAAGATGATTTTGAATCTGTAAACTCTGCCTTAGATAATATCTTTGGTAAAATGGGATATTTAAAATGAAACGAGTTTCCGATATTCTAAAAACTATTACGAACGAACAGGCCGCCGAACTCTATGGAATGTTGGGAGACGCGGACGCTCCCAGAAATTCGGTCGTCGCCGCAGTTATGAAAATCAAAAATGTCTCCGAAGAGGAAGCACAAGAGATTTTTGATTTCAATCTTTCAATGATCGCTCAAATGAAATCTGATTTGGAACTCAGGAAATAAGATTCAATTGATCTTGTAATTTATTCCTCGAAAAATTACGAAACAGTCGGAAACAAAACGGTTTCCGATTTTCCTATCTTTCTCTTTCTAAAAAACCTTTTAACTCTCCATAGAACGGGCGGAAATTGCGGCCTCTGCAGTGACTTGGCGGCCTTGTTTCAAAACGGTAGGTGAGTTATGATCCTATCTCGTGAAACCGGAAAAAGGAATTCGTTACGATTCTGCAACCATCGAGCTGGAAGGACTGACAGAGGATGAAACCGTTCTGCGGTGCCCTCTTGTCCTCGCTCGTGCCGGTGTATTCCAATACGTTTACCCTGATGGAAGAATTGTTCGAGAAGCAAAACTACCGGAAGAGTTATTCTCTCCGGAAACTCTCGCGTCTATACCGGGGCGACCCATTTGCGACGGTCATCCTCCTATTTCGGATAACGATGGGCTAATCACAGACAAGAACTATTCGAAGTATGCGAAAGGTTCCCTCGGTGATTCCGTTGAGGTGAAGGATGGTGCAATTTGGGTTAAGGAAACGATTTGGGACGCAGAATTAAAAGACTCTTTGAAACGAGGTGAGAAGCTTCAGGTATCCCCTGGGTTTCGCTCCCGTCTGGATTGGACACCGGGCGTTTTTGAAGGTCAAGGATACGATGTTGTTCAGAGAGAGATTCGATTCAATCACTCTGCTCATACTGGGAAAGGTCGAGGCGGTGAATCCGTTCGCGCCTACCTGGATCACGCTGACATTCCGGATAATGTAAATATCGCCGTTATCAAAACGGATTCTTCCCAAGGAGAAATTATGAAAGATGAAGAAGTAAAAGGCTCTAAAATTGCTCAAGAAGTAAAGGGCTTTTTAAAGCGGCTCGGAGTTCGCTTGGATGCAAGCGAAGATCCGAATCAAGACCCAAAACAAACAACCACAACACCGGACGATAAGAAAACTCAAGCGCCGTCCCAAGAAACAGATAAGACAAAAGACGATCTTATCAAATCCCTAACTACGCAAGTCGCTACGTTAACGGAAGCCCTTGCGGAAATGAAAAAGCTTCTCGCCGCCGCCGTCGCCCCCGCAACTCAGGACGCGATCGCTCGCGATCGGATCAAGTTAGTCGAAACCGTGAAGTCGATCAAGGCGGATGCAAAGACCGACGGTCTTTCCGAAAGAGAGTTGAAAATTCTCGTAATCAACGAGGCTTTCCCTCCTGCGGAAGGAGTTCGTTTGGATTCGATGGAGGACCCAGCGTTAAATCTACGGTATGAGTCTGCGGTCGAGCTCGCACGGGAAAAGGCCTTGGTTCGAGGCGGTGGAAACGGCCAAGGAGAAAAGCAAAACGGAACACCTAAGCAGGACTCTGATGATCTGAAAACGATTCAGGATGCACGGCTGAAGATGAACAAAAGAGGAGATCAGTAAAAATGAAATTCAATACTTTGTTACGTTTTTTATTTCTACTTTTCGCTACAGTCTACGGAGTCACGCTTTTTGATGTGGGGCCTGTTGAATTCGTAAAGGTGTATTTCCCGTTTGGCGGGACTGCGTTACTCTCTCTTATGGGCGCATCCGTTCCCGACGCGGGATTGTATAACGAAAAGCCCGGACTTTACGGAACTGCATCCAGAGATTCAAACGACGAACGTAAGCGCGGTAGTGTTGTGTCTGTTGGTAGGTTGCCCTTTGGTTCCGCTATTATGCTCGTTGCCGGTGGCGAAGGGGTTTCGGTTATGAGTGCAGACCCAATTCAAGACAGCAAAGACATTGGCGTAGGAAATTCGGGAATCAGGGTAACGACTCGTTCGCCGAACATTTGGGCTGCTATTGCGATCGTAAATCCAGGGACCAATAACGCTACATTAAGTATGGCTGTTACGGGTCAAGGGACACAAGATAATCCCTACCGAATTACAATCAATGCGGCAACGAACGGTTCGGCTGCGATTGCATCGATAGCTTCACAAATCAAGTCGGCACTGGAAGCAGATACTACAATCAACGGAATTATCTCTGTTGAACTACTGGGTGACGGCTCTGGTGTAATGTCGGCTATTGCAATGACCTCACTGACAAAGATTGTTTCTGATTTGCGATTTGATGGCGTAACATCCTATTCCACTGCGGCGGGGGATCTGAAAAAACTTTCCTACGAAGATGGCCAACTCTGCACATTCGTTGAGAAAGGATATGTCTGGGTTCCTTGTGAAGAGGTAACAACGGAATTTGATCCGGTTCGAGTTCGTGTCGTGAGCGAAGGTGATATCCTCGCCGGTTCCTTTAGAACGACTGCGATTCCTGGTAAAACCGCCGTTATCACTGGGGTTAAGTTTGCCTCTAAGCAAGAGATTGGAATCGCAGAACTCAATCTGGCGTCCGGTTTTTACACGATCACATTGGATAATTAAGGAGGTTATCGATGGCTGAGACAATTTTTAGAAAAGAAGACTCGGAACACATTAAGAAAGAGCTATTAACTCCGAGAAAAAACGAACTTGTAGCAAGAAATATTTTTGATGTGAATTCGGATACGCCGACCTACTCACATTCCTATTCGGCTGAAAGCGTAGAGGATACAGGTTCCGCAAGGATCAGAGAATCCGGTTCGGATGCGGACGGTTTGCCCTTAGTTGGCGAAAAAGCCACAAAAGAAACTGACAATTTGTTGGTTATCGAGTCGGGTTTTCGGATCACGCAGGACGATTTGGATGCGGCGGAAGCGCGCAGGCAATCTGGCAAAGGTAGCGAATATCCAGTGTCCGAAAAGAGACTGAACGGAACCAGACGTTATATTGCCGAGAAGGAAAATCGGGTTATTTTTCACGGATGGAGTCTGTCTGGTAAGAAAATCAAAAACGGCCTGTTTAATTGGCCTGGGATCAACGAAGGTCAGATTTCTGAAGTAGGAAATGGTAAAACTGGAATTTCGAAACGACTCTGGAAATATAAGACACCCGAACAGATCCTTGCGGACATCGTTGATGCTAAGGCGGAGTTGGAAGGGAGCGGTAAATTCTCGGCAGCAGGAATCCTGATCGATGACGAAGACTACCTTCGTCTGCTCATGCCTGTTTCCAGTAGCTCGAACGTGACAACACTTCAGTGGCTTCTGCAGAATAAAGAACTCTTTTTCCCTCGCGGATTTATTCGAACGAAGGATTTGTCTTACAACATCCTGAACAAAAAAATCGGAAACGATTCCGTCGGTGGATTTTGCGTTTTCGACGATGCTTCCGACGTTGCCGAGATCATCATCGCAAGGGACTTGGAAGTTGTAGAAGAAACGTTTAATGCTTTCGACGGGCAAATGAGAGTAAGGGCTTTTGAAAAGGTCGGTGGAATTCACGTTTACCAATCCAAAGGGATCGTGATGCGTTACGGAACTCATACGGTTAAAACCGTATAAGGATCTGACACAAATGAGAGCAAGCATAGCCGAACTTAAGGACTACGTTGGCGATCCGATCGCTGAGGTTTCAGACGGAACTCTCCGTTTGTATCTCGACGAGGCCGCTGACAGTGTGGTCGACAACACGGGACTTCAGGAATCACATCCGAGGTTCAATGTATTGCACCGTTCTTATGCGGCTGTCTTGCTCTTCAATAATGGTCAGATGAAAAATGAAGTCATGGCAGAATCCGTAGATGGAGTATCTCGTAACTATGATACGAACATATTCCCTTCTATGCAAGTATCGTGGTTGGACATGTATAACAAGAAACGAACCGAAATTCTCGGCTTAAAAGGAAGACTGGGATAATGCCTGCCGTCATCGAAGACAATACGAACCTGGATGAACTCATCAAAGGTTTGGAATATATCGAGTCTGCAACGATAACCGTGGGACTCGTCGGATCTGTCGATAGCGATTTGCTTGTGATTGCGGGAGCGCAAGAGTTCGGTGCTGTGATCAGACCTAAGAATTCTAAATGGCTTACGATTCCACTTCATCCTGAATTGAAAGGAAAAAGTCCTCGTAGTATTCCTGGACTCAAATTCATTCCACCTCGAAAGGGCAAATCCGCATTTTTAGCAAAGGTCGAAGGTGGAAAACTCGAACCTCTTTTCATTCTCACCAAAAAGGTGGTCATTCCGGAGCGTTCCTGGCTTCGCGGAACTTTTGATTTACAGTCCTTCCAAAATGCCGTTATGGAAGAATTCGAAACGGGAATATCCAATTTTTTGAATGGAGTGCTCGAAGCGGAACAAGTCCTGCATCGAGTTGGACTCAGAGCCGTTTCCGAAATCAAAAATCGGATTGTAAATAACGATCCTCCTTTTAAGTCTCTCTCGGGACTAACGTCCAGCCTGAAAGGCAACGCAAATCCATTGCGAGATAATTTAAGATTTTTTAATGCGATCAATTATGCAATCAACGGGGAGGTGGCCGCATGAGTCTGACAGGTGTTGCCGATTCATTGAGGCCATTTATCCGACCAGTGAAGTATATTAAAAAACTCGGAAAGAGCAAAAACGGAAAAGGAGAGTGGCAAACGAACTATGCCGCTCCGATTGATATGGATATGCCTGTAACAACCGTAAGTTCGAAACAACTCTATGTTCTTCCGGAAGGAATGTATACGATCGAGGATAGAAACTTTTATCAAATTGGAAATGCTCTCTCTATAGATTACGAAGACAAGTTCGAATTCGAGGGCGTGAAGTATATCGTGAAGGATAAGAAAGATCTAATGTTTGAAGCTGGCTTTATCCGTTATATCTGCAAAAAGGAGATTCGCAATTCATGAGATTTGAAGATATTAGGTCCGTGATAGATAAACTCGAAGAGTTTTTGAGAACGGATTATCCAACTTTAAAAATCGAGCTTTCGGATCAAGACATAGAGAAACCAGATTATCCATTCGGTTCCTATAAGATTCTCGTGCTGAACCAAGATCCGACAAAGTCCGCATCTTCGTGGATAGAAGCAACCGGCCCGGAAGACTTCAAACAGATCTTTCGGAAAAATCAACACGCTTCGATCAGCATTTCATTTTTACACAACTCATCAATCGCAACTTGTTTCGATCTTTGCGAACGAGCAATGGACTGGTTTGATTCCGTCAATGGGTTGGCTGAGTGTGAAACGTTCGGAATTACTCCGCAACTTGTTTCCGGTGATGTTCAAGACCGGACCACCGTTTTAGAATCCACACAATACGAATACAAGGCAGGATTTGATGTTCTATTCAAGTCCAGAAAGTTCAACGAAACACAAGGAAAAACAACTGCGACCGCGCCGTCGGTTGAATTCCAGGAGGAAGCATGAGCGCACAAACTATTTCGAAAATCGATCCGATCCAGATCAATATTTTCTTGCGAAACACTCCGGTCTCTCAAATGGGATTCGGATTGCCAATGATCTTAGGGATCAAAGCGCCGATCTATTTCTTACAAATCCTGAGCGGTTCCGCCGGACTTATCTGGAAATCCGCGACGCCCGGCGTTGTGTTCATTCAAGTGAAATACGTCGTCGCCGGAAATAATACGGCTCTGAGTGTCGTTCGTTCCGGAACCGGAGCCGAGAACGATCCGTATGTGATTACGGTCAACGTAGCAACAAACGGAACTGGAGTCGCGACTTCCGCCGCTCATCAAATCAAACTCGCAGCGGAGGCGGTTTCGAATATCGCAGGCGTGACTAAAATTGTGGACGTCATCGAAGTTGCAAACGCGGGAAGCGGTGTCGTTTCTGCATTTACTCAAACCGCGTTGGGTTATGAGAGATACATGGAAATTACTTCCGCAGACGATCTTTTGGAACTTGGATTCCTATCAACGGATAAAGAATACATCCAAGCGACGAAGATTTTCCGGCAAACTCCGAGACCGAAAACAGTTGCGGTCTATTTACTCACAGCATGGGCGAACGCGGCGGCTGAAATTGCGGCACTCAGGAACACCGGAAAAGACGCTTGGTTTAAGACGATCGCAACCACACACATTAAGAGTGAAATATGTGCGTTAGGCGACTATCTCGCTTCGATCGAGAAAATGTATTTTGCCTGCACCGACGATCTGACCACACTCGTCGGAAGAAATTCAATCTGGGAATATATCACACTTCACAAAAATCCGGACTCGTTTCCGGAAGCGGCCTGGGTTGGAAATACCGCGCCTCGAAGAGTGGGATCGTATAACTACGCTTACTTACCGTTGGATGGAGTAGAAAATTCTGGTTATACAGACTCACAAACGTCCTCAATCCTTTCCGACAAGGGAAACCTGATCGTAGACTTCGGCAAAGCACAAATCCCGTTCCCTGGAGTTTCAACGGGGAACGTTTTTGCGGACGTCGTTGAAAATCGAGTTTGGCTAAAGGCTCGATTGAAAGAAAACATCACGAGTCTTTTCCTGAACTCCGACGTGGTTCCCTATACAATCCAAGGAATACAAATGATTGAGGCACGTATGCGCGAAGTGTTCGTTCAAGCCGGTCGTCAGGGAATCATTGCGCCGGTTGAAACGGATGCGGACAAAGCTCGTTCCGATCTCGGAGACTATCAATACAAAATCAACTTACCGGAAACGATCGATGAGATCCCGACAAACGATCGGAACAATCGTGTTTTGCCTAACGTCGTTTTTTCGTGTCGTTTGAGAGGGGCAATCAACGAAGTCGACATCGACGGTGAACTTACCTAAAAGGAGCAATTGAATGAATGGAATTTGGGACCCAAAGAAACTAAACGTAAACTGTAACGGGCGTGAAGTTTCCGGAATGAGCCAAGCGGACGGCTTCTTTAAAATCGAACCCGTCACCAAAGAATACATCCTGTCGCAAGTCGGCATCAAAGGTGATTGGAATATCTCGGAAGTATATGACGGAAGAGCCAAACTCACAATCGTTCTTATGGGAGATTCCCCTGAAAACGAATCCTTTTTCGCAATGGGAGAAGGACGGCTTCCGTGTGTATTCACGATGAAAGATAAAAGCGACGGTGGAATGTTAGGCTTTTCCGCACAGGGTAGAGTCTGGGAAAGGCCCACGATCGAGCGCGGTAAAGAATACAAGGATCGGACGTGGGTTTTTCTTCTTCCGGATTATAAAGGAGTTTTAACAGCATGAACAACGAAAATATCATAGTGAGAAATAACCGGGATCAAGCGTCTGGAAAAACGGAACATCAAAAAGCCGATTCTAAATTGGAACGGATTCCGACCGAACCGATCCTTGTAGACATTGATGACGATGCGCGTGTCGCAACAATCCAATTCGTGGATGGAAGAAACTACAAACTCCAACATCCGGGGAACCGCAAAGCTCTGCGTTGGAGACAGGAAGCGATTTCATTAACGGAAGGATTGAACCAAGACAAACTATTAGACAAGTTCTTCAAGTTCAGCGTTAAACCTGTCGGCCACTCGTTTGAACCTACATTAGACAACATAGAACCGAATCATGTGGAGGTATGGCTAAGAATAGCCAATCGATTTCTTAAGTGGGAGTTGGAATAACCGGTTCCCAAACTTTGAACAAGTCCCTTCGGTCGACGAATTTCTCAAGTGGATAGACGAAGAAGTCGATTGCGAAATTCAAATTTGGAAGCCGTTCATTCTCGGAGCGGCTCAGTTTAATCAAAAAGAAATCGAAGACGCACCTACGGTTCTTTACGCAAAGATCATGGAGGTTGTGGATCGAAGAAAGAAACGAGAAGCCGAAGAGAAAGCAGAAGAGTTGAAGTTTTTGGCGAAGCTACTCAGAGGATCCTGATTTTAATCGTATTCAAAAATTCGAATACATAAAGGAAAAGTAAGAATCAATGGCAGTGAGAGAACTAAACATCGCTCTTAAAACAAATCGAGGCGACACAACCGATGCGTTGAAGGAAGTTCAAGAAGAACTTAACTCCGTAAAAACTCAGTTTGCCGACTTGGGTGGTTCTCTTGATTTATTTACTGATGAGCAGACGGCTGCTTTCAAAGAGTTTGGGGAATCGATCGGAGATAGTATTGCTGGGAAAGCCGATCCCGCAATTTCAGAACTCGCAAAGAAGTTTAAAACTACAGAATCAAACATAGAACAATTGATTTCAAAATCTCGTGAAGATCTGAAACTTGAGTCAGAGTTAGTGGCCACCGCAAAGGCCGCAGGACTCACAGACAAAGAACTCGAAAAGCTCAATCAGGAAATGTCTGATACGGCGAATAGTGCGGGTTCCCTCTCCGGAATGCTCAAACAAGTTGCGGCTATTGGAATTGCTTTCGCGGTGGGATCCTTCGCAACCGCGTCCATTGACGCGGCTGCCGCATTAGAAAGACAGAATGGAATTCTGCAAACTCTTTCGGGTTCTCAGTATCCAAAACTACAATCTGCGATCACACAAACAATTCAAGATTCGAAAGGACTTGCTTCGGAAGGAGGACTCTCCCAAGTTGCGAACGATGCGATCAAAGCGGGTATGTCGGTTGACTTCATTTCCAAAAATCTCTCAGGACTCTCCCAAGTTGCGGAAGTGACAGGAACGGACCTGTCCGCCTCGATGAACGAAGCGTATCAAGCGATACAAACCGGGTCCGACGATTTTCTAAAAAAGAACGGAGAACTCTTCTCTTCCTATACAAAAGAATTCAATCAAATCAATAACTCTGCAATGACGGAAGCCTCCAAGCGTCTTGCAAGAGAAAAGCTGATTTCCACAGCACTCAGAGAAAACTCTGCACTACAGGATGCGTATGGCTCGCATTTAAAATCTGCGTCTGCAATCTTTCAAGCCTACAATCAAAGGATGGGGGATTTGAAAGAGATCTTTGGAAAAGTCCTTCTCGAAGGCATGAAGCCGTTTCTTGCTACATTCGTGAGTATATTAGAATATTTTACTGTTGGAGAGGATGCGCTCAATCGAGTGAAAGGCGGTCTCGTCATCTTCGGCTCCGTATTCACGGGCGTCTTGGTAGCCATTGCCGCGAAAATGGTTGTAGCTGCCTCCGCAACCGCTGGAGGAATGATTCCCGCTCTTTATGGAATGGCAGTAGCCGGATGGGCGGCAATCGCTCCGTGGATTCCTTTCATTGCGTTAGGCGCGGCTGTTGCCGCAACGATTGCCGCAATCGTTTTGATAGTGGACGATCTCCTTGTTTGGATGGACGGAGGCGAATCAATTATCGGGGATTTCCTCGGTCCATTCAAAGATTTTGATATTAAAAAACTATTTGGACAAGCCTTCGACTATCTGATCAATCTCGCCAAAAAATATGGAAAGCTTATAGTTGGGACTCTCTTTCCTGTTTCTTCAATTTTTGCCGCTTTCGATGAAATCGTAGAATGGTTTAAATCACTTCCTAAGATCATAGAAGATCTATTTAAAGACATAGGCCCAAAGATCAAAGAGGCTTTTTCAGGGATCTTGCCTTCCGGTATTTTCAATTTTGGAACACCTGGAAAGGCGGATAACGTTACAAAAGTTCACGATGCCATCATCACAAAAACCGGCAAGGTAATCCACACAGATCCGGACGACAACTTGGTTGCTGTAAAGGACTTAGGATCACTCGGAAGGTCAAAATCTTCCGGAGGCATCTCAGTCAATATCGCAAATGTTACATTAGGAGCTGGATCTCCTCAGGAGAACGCGTCCATTTTTGCGAAGTATTTGGAAAAAGAATTAGAAAAAATAGCGATTAAGCTCGGCCTTTCTGCTGGGCTTTCTCCGGAGGTAATGTAATGGGAATCATCACGGGAAGAGATACAATCGCTCTAACGGATGGAGATACTGAAATCGAGATCAATGTATCGTTAGAAATGCAACACTCGTATCCTGCCGAAGTGACCGGGCATCCGATTGAAAAAGAGAAAGGAAAAACATCGGTAACGGATCACGTCATTCCGGGTCAAAGAGGAATCTCATTGAGCGCGATTCTTTCCAATTCAATCACAATCTTTTCTTTCCGCAATGTGACCGTGGATGAAAAATTAGAAACACTCATTCGTTGGCAAACGAACGGGACGTTAGTTACGCTTCTCGGTTATACAACCGACGGGATATTCACGAAGATACTGTCTCTGCTTCCATCTTTCTTTCGATACGTTCCGCCCGATGATCCGGACAAACGATACTTAGGTAGAACTATGGACGAAATTCCAAACCTGTTGATCGGAGACATTAGTTTTTCTGAATCTAAAGATATGGGGGATGATGTTAGTATGACCCTATCCATTTTCCCGATTCAGATTGTAGAGGCTAAAACCAGGAATCTGAACGCCGTAAAATCCATGGGTAAACAACCGATCAAAGAACATACCAGAGAGGGCAATCCAAATCCTGCTAAAACTAAAAGTATTGGGATCTCCCTTTTTTAAGGTAAATAGAAAATGCTTTCACTTAAATACTTACCTTTTCACTCCGAAACGTTTCCGATTCGCTATGAATACGAAATCGGCGGAAAGGATTTCGAGTTTGAATTCAACTACAACTCAGTTGGTGACTTTATCACGGCTCTTGTTAGGGACTCGGAGGGCAAAATTCTATTCTCAACAAAACTTGTCTACGGAATTCCTTTGAACCACTTCGTAGTCGATGGGTTTCCGAATCATATTAAATTAATTCCTCTATCCATCGATGATTTTTACCGAGACGAATTTGTCGAAATTCCTGTAAACAGAGACACACTCGGTTCTACGGTTCAAATCTATATCATCGAGAAAACAACATGATCGGAAATCCAAAACTTTACGGTCGTGTTGTTTCTTTGGAAATTCTTCCAAAGACAGGACTTGGAAAAGAGTTTACCTATCCTCCGTTTGACATTGAATTCGAGTCTGATTTAGATAAGTTGAATATAACAAAAGTTTTAATCTATAACGCCAATGATGATACGATGCAAATGGTCGGCGCAAAATCAAAAGGTGCAGGATTCCTATATCCCACTGCAATGTTAAGCGCCGGATACAAAGACGAGAACGGACTTGTTATAAGCGGCGAAGTGATTCTTCCTAGAATGAGACAAGAAGGACCAAATAAGATTTTAGAATTCACTATCTCGGCAAACGCCGGCTCCTGGAACAGTTTCTATATCATGAAAACGTATAACAAGCTTCCCGCACAAACCGTAATCCTCGATATTTTGACTCAAGGCAACATCAAACCGGGATCTATAACATTAGGAGAAGATAACGTCATCAATTTCAGCGCAACAAAGTCTTTGGGAGAATGTATCAAAAGTTTCTGTGAGCTAACAAAATCTCAATACTGGATGCAGGATGGCCTTTTACACATTTCCCCGCTCGATCCTCCCAGTAAACCGAGCACAATTTTCCTAGACAACTCCTCCGGGCTGATCGGAGTTCCCGAAAAAAATCAAAAAACCTGGAAGATTACGAGCCTATTTCGCCACAAGTTTAAATTGAATCAGGTAATTGCAGTCAAAGGTGGAAATCTGGACGGAGAATGTAGAATCGTAAAGGGCAAACATCGCTTCTCTACATTCCAAACTTCGAATTATACAGAGTTAGAGGTTCTTCCTTTATGATAACTCTTGATGATGTAATCTTAAAAGCGATCAAAAAGCAACTTGCAAACGTTCAGGTCGGTCTTCCCGGAACGATCGAATCGTTCAATCCTTCAATGATGACAGCTAATGTGAAGCTTCTTTTTAAACAGAAAGACGGACAAGGCGAAGAAATTGATTTTCCAGTTCTTTCAAATATTCGAGTCGGGACTCTTTGGGCCGGAGACTTTTACATTAAACCAGATTACAAACGTGGTGATACGGTTTGGATTTCATTCTCGACTCATGATACGTCAGACGCAGTTCGCGGACTAAGCACTCCTGTTTCAGAATCTCTCTTTGATTTACAAAGTGCCTGCGTGGTATGCGGATTCAAAGGTGAACTGAATCCGCCCGCAATGACCGGAAACTTACCGGGTCTTCTTATCGGACACAAACAAGGTAAATCTCTGATTCAGCTCGACGATGACACGATCAAAATTCGAGGCGGCTTAATCGATTTGTCTGAATCATCCGTATTAGGAGAAACTCTATCAGAACTTCTTAAGATGATTTTGGATGTTTTTATAAACAACGCGGCTTTGTTTACAACGAATACAGTTCCCGGCTCGCCGGCGGGCCTCGCGCCGACTGTTGTCACTCAACTCAATTTGAGAAAAGCGGAAGTAGATCAAATCCTGTCAAGAAAGGTAAAGATCGGATGAAAGGGTTGAAAATTGAGAATCGAGACATCGTTCGCGCAGGCGGAAAGCCGGTCGTAATCGAAGGTTTGGAATATTACTCTCAAAGAATCAGACATTCGATTCGTCTTTCGCTGGCAGAATCCGTCTACGAACCTTTGAACGGAATGGATTGGAATACGATATTTTCAACTAAGATTTCGAGAGAACGAATCCTGCTTGAAGTTCGCAAAGTTTTACAAAAGGACACCGAGACCGTTTCTGTGGATAGCATTGAGATAATCGAAGATTCCGGGACTGATCGTAAATTGAATATTCGATTTTCTGCACTCACGATTTACGGCTTTGTTACGGAGGAAGTGTGATGGCCGGAGTTACAGAACAAGGGTTCATACGTAAATCGAGAGATGAGATTGTCTCCGATTTAGAAACCAAATATCGGACACAACTTGGATCAGACATTGATCTTTCGATTTTGAGCGAGGATGGAGTAAGGCTGAGGATCCTTGCAGATGAGTTAGACGAAATTTATAAACTTGCTGAAGGCATCTTTTATTCCAATTTCGCTCACACAGCGAAAGGTATGTCCTTAGATCGAGTATTGAATCCTCTTGGTTCAGAAAGACAACCCGCAAAGCGCGCGATTGTCAGTCTTCGTTTTTCCGGAGTGAATGGGTCGTTTATAAACATAGGAACAATCTGCCAAACCGGTAACGGGTTACAATTTATTACAATCGAGTCGGGAACTGTTTCGGGTGGAACGGTTCTACTGAATGCACAAGCCTTGAGTTTGGAATACGGAATTTCTGCAAACGTTGGAGCGAATTCCATCACTACGATCAATACGGCGATAACCGGAATTGATACCGTTACAAATCCGGAGCCTGCGAGAGAAGGAAGAGTGATCGAAACCGATTCAGAATATCTGAACCGATTCCTTGAAGAAGGAATCAACGGCGGAAGCTCTGCAGCAAATGTTCAAGGAGCTTTAAACAATATCGAATCAGTAATTTCTGCAAGAGTTTACGAAAATGTCGGTGACTTCGTAGACGCGGAAGGCCGTCCTCCTCATTCTATGGAAGCTGTGATCGAGGGAGGAGCCCCTGCGGAAATCGGAGATTGTTTCTTAAAAAACTGGCCGGGTGGAATTGAATCGATAGGAACAGAAACGACGACTCTGATTGATAACAAAGGAGTTCCTCGGACTTACTACTTCAATCGTCCAACGGACGTTCCCATTTTTGTTAAGATCGACATCGTTCGTGACCTTTCTCTCTGGGAAACTGGTTCTGAATCCATTGTAAAAACGAATTGTATCAAAGTGATTGGCGGTGTCGATACAATTGGACCTATTTCGATCTCTTACAAAGGAGATGGAACCGGTGAAGATGTTTTTGCATGGAAACTGATCGCTGCACAAAGCGGCCTGTCCGAATACGATTCTGTCAAAGTCCTGGGAATCAAATCTATGACGGTCAGGGTCGGCCTTTCGGCACCCGCAACGTTAGACGAACTTCCAATTAGCAGCCGACAAAGAGCTAAGCTCGTTACCGCAAACATACTGGTCAATTTCCTATGAAGACGATCGAAGATATCTTGCAAAAATATCCGACGTCTCTTTTTACTCGTGATCCGGACTCAGAAATCGGAAGGAAATGGACAGCGGATCTTGATTTGTTAAACGAAGTTCGTTCTGTATTAGAATCGATCAAAGGCACAACGGATTACAGAATTCAAAATGGAGCTATTCTTGATCTTATTGGTAAGAATCTTAAACAACCACGGAACGGAATGGACGATTTTAGGTGTCGCATCTTTCTTTCCATCGCAAGACAAAAGCAGAAGTCCAAAGGCGACATCTATTCGATGAACGAAATCGGTTCTCAGATTCTTGCTGGAACCGGAACGTTATATGAGATTCAAGAATTATGTTATTCAGGTATTCCGATGTATCTGGATGGATCATTAACTCTCAATGGAGAATATCCATTCTCAGGAAGCACAAAAAGACCGGCTACAATTCGAGTTATTTTTTCTGGCTCGATTGATTCTGTCGTAGTTAGCCCGGAGTTTAACAAAGCGATCGCTCAAATTCGTGCAGGCGGTGTTCGCTCTATTATAAACTATCGATTCGAAACTTCGACACTCTCCGGAAAACTATATGGCTCGGCTCTTCGTTCATCTATTTTAGATGGCAGTTGGCCGCTCAACGGTTTTACGATTCTCTCCGGGGCCAATGTCGGAATCCAACCGTATGAAATTGCATTTGGAACGGGTGGACTTGAATCTGGTGTGCCTCGCTCGCCTCAAGATTCGGATACGGGGCTTCAAAATGAAGTTTTTAGGAAGCTCGTTGAAATTCAAAACAATCCAGATGGGACACGAAGTTTTAAAGCGACAATCAAGCAGTCTGAACTCATCGGACAAAGTATCAATGAAATCGGTCTGTTTGATGAGGACGGTGGTCTACTTTTTGTTAAGACATTCCCGTCTAAACCAAAAGACAATCTGATAGTTTATGATTTCATAATAAAAGAGGAGTTCCAATGATTCAAATTTTAGTTAGAGAAACCACGATCGAGATTGCTGGTAAAGATAAGGCAAGAATCGAAATGCTACCAGTGTGCGCCTTTTCAGATCATACTAATCTTTTACAATACTGCGAGAAGAAAGGCTTTCGGAAAACCGGGTCCGGACTTGAATCTGAGTTCTTTAGAGATATGGATTTGCGGGAAATGAAAGAACAAGTCAGATCTTATTTTAAGATCGAACAACCTTTTAGATTGCATGAACGTTTTGTAATATTTGAGCAGGAGTTAAAGTAAGAAAATGGCAGTATTTAATCCGACAAAAACACGCACTTGGTCTAAAAATACACCCGCGGACGGGGATTTGATTGACGATGAAATCGATCGATTATACGATAATGATCAGTATTCAAAAGATCGTATCGACGTAACTGATGCGAATATTTTGAATCTACTCATTCCTTTGGGAAGCATTATAGAAGATAATCTGAATATTGCACCTACTTCTATATTTAAAGAAGCGAATGCACAATCTATTTCAAGAACTACTTTTTCAACTCTTTGGGATTTGGTTCATAAAACAGTAGCCGGAATTGTTCCAGCAACGGATCGAATCACTGTAAATGCCCACGGCTTCATCGAAGGGCAACTGGTGAAGTTTGCATTTACCGGCGGCGGAATCACTGGGCTTACTAATTATTATGTAAGAAATCCAACGACAAATGACTTTCAGATTTCTTTAACCGCAACCGGTTCCATTCTCGATCTCACTTCTTCTCAAACAGGGGATATTATTACAAATGTGGAATACGGATTTGGAGACGGGTCGACTACGTTTAACATTCCGGACCGTCGTGGGGTTTTTCCGCGTGGTGCCGGGGTGCACGGGACAAGAGCTAAGGCAGCGGGTGGGAATTATGATGGTGGTGCAGTTGGATACGCGGGACAAGACAGGTTTCAGGGGTTTGTGATTAACGCGATTCAAAATGGTGGATCAGCGGTTTATCCGGGAAGTGCTGTAGGGACTGGTAATCCTTTGTATCCTGCTAGTGATGGCACTAATGGAACACCTAGGACCGGCAACGAAACAACTCCCGTTTATGTAGCGGTAAAATATAAAGTGAGGGTAGCATAATGAGCAATTATGTAATCGATAAATATTCTAAAAAGGTTATATGGATCAATCCAGATCCGAACCAGTTATCAGGAAAATCTGCTTGGTCAGATTTCAATTCAGAAACACACGAAATTGTTCACGCAATCCACTACAATCCGCAATTAGGAGATCTGTTCAAAGCAGACGTTTTAGACGGAATTGCAAAGGACTTTGAACCGAAAAAGGTCTACGACACAAAAACGATGGCCGAGCG
>NZ_CP040840.1:1972500-2032500 GCF_006874765.1 Leptospira weilii | reverse complement strand
AGGAATTCTCCAAGATCAGCGTTTCCCCTTTGTTAAACGAAAACAGAGAATCTCTTGAAAAAATCATAGAATCCTATTCCGCTATCGAAAATTCCTCCACGAGAGACGAAATCGCCTTCGAAGTGGTTCAGTCCACCGCTCGGGTTTTAATCGGATTCCTTTTAGAAAGAGGCGTTTCGAGATTAAAAGGGGAAGCCAAAGAAAAAAAGGAAATTCTCGCCAAAGAATACAACTTGGAATCCAAGGCAATCCTTCTCTCCAATCGGATTACAATTGAGAATCGTCAGTCTCAATTGACATACGCCTAAACTCAAAAACTGTACAAACGTGCTGTGCTCCTTACCAATTTCAACGTCGTAAGTTCGCTCCTTGGTAAGGGGCATTGATAAGCGTTCGAGTTACGAACCACTGTCTTACGATAAGATTTAGTTATTTTATACAAATCGATTTTGTAAGCACTCATGCTTGCCATAAGTGGCCGACTTATTTTTGCTCTTCGTTAAGACGGCAAAGAAGTTCTCACGATTCTTTTATTGTGAAGCGAAGCTATAAGTCAGGGATTACGACAAAATTTAGATTGCCCCTACAATCCGATTCGACTTCTTAATATAACGTGAGTTCGGTGTAACAAAATGCGAAAGCGATTATATGTTTCCACTGTAAAGTCCTAAAATCAGGTTTACAGGAATCAGACAGCTTGATGAACAAAATGCGGAGTTAAGAAACCTAAATGTTGATGAATCCGAGCATTGTTGTAAAGAAAAACGGCTTGCTTGAGAGCGATTTGAGCTTCTTTAAAACAATTAAAAGTATTATATAATTCGAATTTAATAGTTTTATTGATTCTTTCGGCGACAGAGTTTTCATAACAGTGATTCTCTTCGGTCATGCTGATTCTGTGGCCTGCGTTGATTAGAATATCGGTATAATCCTTCGAACAAAATTGAATACCTCGATCGGAATATCTTTTTGCCCTTTGGTATTTGTGCAAGGGCCATATTCAAAGCATGGATACAACCTTCCGTTTCAAGAGAGTGGTGAAGCTTGAAACCTACAATCTTTCTTGAATATAAGTCCGTTATCAAAGAGAGATATGCGAGTCCGTCTTTAATTTTGATGTAAGTAATGCCGGAAACAAAAATCAGGTTTGCTTCGGCTGGAATTAAATTGTTGATTAAATTGGGATATTTGAAAAAAGGGCGGTTTGAATTTGTGGTTCTCGCATATTTTCTTTGTTTTTCCAAAAGGAGATGATTCTTCTTCAGAAGGCGAAAAACCTTATCCCTGCCCATTTTGATGCAATATTTTTGCAGGACAGATTTCAACATCTCATAAAGCTTTCTGCCTCCCGTTGCAGGCAAAAGATGTCAAATTCACGTTACTTATCCACTCTTTCCAATCGAACGGAACTTCATATTGTTTCCATGTAATCGGGACCTCGTCCGCGGAATAGGCTTCGGTTCCATCACATTCCAATTTTGCGCGAATTTCGACAAGAACGGGAAGATTTTGCTCCGATGGTTGATACCGAAAATACGTTCCGCAATCACCCATTCCTCGAAACTTGAAAAACGCGATCCATTCTTTCGTTTCCGGTTTATAATACCGAATCCAACGATCGCTTTCCAACCGTTTCATCCGAATTTTCTCCGAAGCCTCGTCGTTTCGGTTCCATGAAAACTCATACGCGATAAATTTCAAAAGTTTCGTTTTAGCGGGAATCGTGCGTTCGTCATATAAAAAGTAGATTCGATTTTCATTATAAGCCGTAGCGTCGCATAACAATTCACCTAAGAACTCCCCCTTCCCCAGTGAAAAAAATCGAATCGGCGCCCTACCCAAAAAATCCCGATAGCGATACAAATCGATTTTACCGTCCTCACCTAACGCGACATTGTTGTATTCGCAATCCTTAGGCAATTCGCTTTGTAGAGAATCGATCGCGTCCGTACAAACCTCCGCGGGAAGTTTTATTTTCTCGGCGACAAGATCCTTGGAACGAGCCGAGTATTCACAATCGGAGGGCCAATCTATTTTGTTTCTCCGAAACAAAGATTGTTTATAGGATGCGGGCACGCCTTTTCGCACAAACAGGGAAGTATTCAAAAAAAATAATACGATTCCACCGAAAAAAAGGAAAAAGATCGAATACAACAGCTTAAATCGAAAGGCGCGAACATTCATATTCTAAAATTAGGGATTTTTCCAGAGATGGTAAAACCATTTCCCGCGAGTGACGCGTTGCCATTAAACGTTTCACTTTCCGCAAACTGCAAAATACTACTCGGGCGCATGATAAGAATACTATGATAATATTATTTAGAAAATTAAAATGTTGGAATATATATAAAAAGCCTGAAATCCCTGATTTGACTTATTTTTAAGTGCTATTTTCATGCGTCCGAGTAGTAAAAACGGGATCCCGTGAACTTGAAGTAGGCGCGAAGCGGAGAGCTTTTTCCTTACTTCGGCTCCGCGCTGACACTCGCTCCAAGATTCTTAAAAAGGCAGAAGACCATTTAACCGTGAACGGCCACGAGTTCTCTGAAAACTTCTTCCGCTTTCTGAAAGTTTTCCGAAAAAAGATAAGCAAATCCCAAATCGATCAATTCCTGCATAGAAAGGGATTTTCGTTTGGCTTCCATTTTGGGAATATTCGCTATCCTTTCGGAGAATTCTTTTTTCTTTTCGTCAAAAGTAGGAAGTTCCTCATATCCGGGAATTTTCTCGAGAACAGATTTCGCTTCGTCAAATTTTCCAATATAAACAAGTGCAAGTCCCAACGCACCCATAACGTCTCTTTCTTCGGAAAGACGTTTTGCGTTCTCCGCAAAAACTTGAATCGCTTCTTTGTAATTTCTAAGATGATAGTTGGAAAAAAACTCCGCCTTACAAAAGAAATCGTCCGAAAAACGGGTCTTGTAAATGGAAATCAAATCCAAGACCGTTTTGAAATCGACTGCGCTTTCGCTTACGAGAATTCCGGTTCTAAGCGTCGAATACGCGACTGGAACGGAAGAAGATTTAAAATACGAATGAAACTTTTTTGCGGCCTCTCTTAGTTTTCCCGCTTCCTTGAGAAGATAAGCTTCCAACAGCGGAGTTAGCACAGAAGAGCCTTTGAGAAAATAATTTATTTCGCAGTCCGAACCAGATTCAAATCCGGCAATCCCACTCAGATGATTTAAAAAAGCGTGATTCGGATTTTTTTTTGCGATCTCGATCACTTCCTCGTAAGAACCCGTTTCGAATAATTCCCAAGCGGTTTCTTCAATGGAAGACGGATTGGATACTGCTAAATTCTGGCCCATACGATACCTCTCTTTTTCTTATCGGATAGGCCAGAAGAAAATATCTGAAAAAAATCAGGGATACAATCTTTCCATCATCCTTGGAAACGGGATACACTCTCGAACGTGTTGAAGTCCGCAGATCCATGCGATCATCCTTTCCGAACCGAGTCCAAAACCGGAATGAGGAACCGAACCGTATTTTCTCAAATCCAAATACCAATCATAAGATTCCACGGGAAGTTTTTCCTCCTTGAGTCTATGAATGATGTTCTCGTAATTCTCCTCCCTTTCCGATCCTCCGATGATCTCCCCCACTCCGTCAGGCGCGATTAAGTCCGCGTTTAAGACTGTCTTCGGATTATCCGGGTTCACCTTCATATAAAACGCCTTCGATTCTCTCGGATATTTTTGGATGAAAATCGGACCTCCGAATTCCATTGTAAGCATTTGCTCCCTTTCGGAATTGATATCATCTCCCCAAACGATATCCTCTCCCTTAAGTTTCAAAATTTCTAACGCTTTTGTGTAATCGATCACTGGAAAATCCTTTTCCAAATATGCAAGCAACGGAGCCGGATCTCTTTCCAACACTTTCAAATCTTGTAAAGAATTCCGTACGGTTTCCCGGATGATGGTTTTAACGAAGTCTTCCTGTAGCTTTAAATTGTCAGCATGACCGGCAAATGCAACCTCCGCTTCCACCATCCAGAACTCGGTCAGATGTCTTCTCGTTTTACTCTTTTCCGCTCGGAAAGTCGGCCCGTAACAAAATACTTTGTTGTGCGCAAAAATCGCCGTTTCCAAATAGAGCTGTCCCGTCTGAGCGAGATACGCGTTTCCAAGATCGAAGTATTCCGTGGAAAATAAGGTTCCGGCGCTTTCTCCTACGGACCCGGTAAGGATCGGAGTATCGATCAAAAGAAAATCCCGTTCGTGGAAGTATTTACGGATCGCAAAGGAAAGATTGTCTCTTACCCGAAGGATAGCCAGTTGTTTGGAAGAACGCAACCAGAGATGTCTCTGAGAAATTAGAAAATCGATCCCGTGTTCTTTCGGAGTGATCGGATAATTTTCGGATTCCCCGATAATTCGAACCCGATCCATTACAAGTTCGAATCCGATCGGAGATTTTTCGTTTTTCACCAAAGTTCCCTCGACCGATACGGAAGTTTCCTGACGGAGATGTTTTACAGTTTGAAAGACTTCCTCACCTAATATTTCCTTTTCCGCGAGAACCTGTAAAATTCTTCCACTGTTTCTAAGCGAGATGAATTGCCTCGCGTTGCTTCCTCTGATTCCGTGCACCCAACCTTGAACGACGACTTTACGATCCACGTATTTTTCCAAACCATGATTACTGACGATCGGTGTTTCAGACATGGACCCATTTTACCCTTTCGGTTTCACCGGAAAGGATATTTTTTACCTGACAGAGTAGATAGACCTTAAATCCTGAGGAGTATGACTCCGATTCTCTTAGATGGAAAAAAACTCTCCGAAAAAATCAGGAATGAAATTCGCCGTGAAATCGAAGAGAGAAAAACAAAAAATCTTAGAATTCCAAAACTCGCAACGATCCTAGTCGGTAACAACCCCGCTTCCGAAACCTATGTTTCGATGAAAATAAAAGCCTGCCATGGCGTGGGAATGGGTTCGGAAATGATCCGATTGGAAGAACAAACCACAACGGAAGAATTGCTCTCGGTTATAGACAAACTCAACGCAGATCCGAACATTGACGGGATCCTACTCCAACATCCTTCCCCCCCTCAAATCGACGAAAGAGCAGCGTTTGACCGGATTTCTTTTCGCAAAGACGTGGACGGAGTCACCACTCTTTCTTTCGGAAAACTTTCTATGGGAGTGGAAACCTATCTTCCTTGTACTCCCTACGGTATGGTTCTTTTACTGAAAGAACACGGTATCAATGTTTCGGGAAAGAATGCGATCGTCGTAGGACGTTCTCCAATTTTGGGAAAACCGATGGCAATGCTCCTCACGGAAATGAACGCGACCGTCACACTTTGTCATTCCAAAACCCAAAATCTTCCGGAGATCGTTCGTAAGGCGGACATCGTCGTCGGAGCAGTCGGTAAACCGGAATTCATCAAGGCCGATTGGATTTCCAAAGGTGCGGTTCTTTTGGATGCGGGTTATAACCCAGGGAACGTGGGAGATATTGAAATTTCCAAGGCAAAAAATTATTCCTCCTTTTACACTCCGGTTCCGGGAGGAGTCGGTCCGATGACAATCGCAGTACTTCTCCTACAAACTCTTTATTCCTCAAAAGAACACTTTACACCACCGGTTCAGTGAAAACGATGTTTCCAGATGGCGATCAGTTTTGACGAATGCTTTCAAACTTATCCGGAGCTTCATAGCCCTACCGACCTCGATGAATTTTGGTCCGAGGCAATCCGGGATTTAAAAAACTTTCCGATTAAGAAACAATCCAAAGCTCTCCTCAAAGGCTCGATTATCAAGGAAACCATCTATGATATTTCCTTTCAATCCTGGCAGAACGCAACCTTGACCGGAACACTCGTAATCCCTCGAAAACGAGGAGATCTTCCCGTGGTAGTTTATTTTCACGACTACGGAATAGACAGACCCGCAATCATCAAAGGACTTACTGAAAACGGAGTCGCTCAGCTCATCCTTAATCTCAGAGGTCACGGTTCTCAATTGGTTCGCCCTCTGCTCAAAGAAGGGGAAATCCCAGATCCAGATTGGACTCCCGGTTATTTCACCAAAGGCCTGGACGGAAAGGATTCTTTCTACATGAAAGGATTGTATCTGGACGTAATTCGCACCATTGAATTTTTAAGACTCACCGACGGAATCGACGGAGATAAGATCATTCTCTTCGGAAAATCCATGGGAGCCTCTCTTGCCGTTTTCGGCGCGGCTTATACGAACCGGATCAAAGGTTTGATCTTAGAAACTCCTAACTTCTGTCATATAGACGATCTTCAACTCAAGCTCGAAAAAAGTTGGATGAAGGAGCTGAACGCCCAATTGAACAGCTCCAAAACCAAAAAAACAGCGATGAAAAAAAGTTTAGCATATTATGATAGTATAAACTTCTCCAAGAAGATCAAGATTCCGACCCTGGTTTCCGTCGGGATGGACGATAAGATCTCACATCCCAAATCCGTATTCGCGTTTTTCAACCATCTGAATTGCGACAAAAGAATGCAAGTTTATCCCACAGAAGGAAACGAAGCAGGCCTAAAAGATGATAAACAGAGCGGAGCTAATCTAGAATTTGTGAGGGAAATTTTCTTTCCCGAATGATAGAGATCCAATTCTACAATTCCCTTTCGGGTAAAAAAGAAAAATTCTCCCCCGCAAACCCACACCGAGTGACCGTTTACTCCTGCGGTCCTACGGTTTATAATTTCGCACATATCGGAAACTTACGCGCGTTTCTTTTCGTAGACGTCCTGCGTAGATCGCTTAAACTTTTGGGATACGGCGTGGATATGACGATGAACATCACGGATATCGACGACAAAATCATCCGCGATTCCATCTCCTCCCAAAAAAGTATCCAAGAATTTACGACCCCTTGGACGGAAGCCTTCTTCGAAGATTTAAAAACCGTTTCCGCCGAATTTTTAGAACACTACCCCAAAGCCACGGAATCGATTCCGGAGATGATAGAGATCATCCAAAGATTGCAGAATCAGGGACTCGTTTATGAAAAAGACGGGAATCTTTATTTTTCCATCCAAAAGTTCGAAGGCTACGGAAAACTCAGCAAGATCGATACGTCCGGAATGAAAACCGGAACCCGCTACGACACGGACGAATACGAAAAGGAAGATGTGAGAGACTTCGTTCTTTGGAAAAGCCCGAAGTTGAAAGGGGAAGCTTCCTGGAAAACGTTAGTCGGCATCGGCAGACCGGGTTGGCATTTGGAATGTTCCGCCATGATCCGCAAAGTTTACGGAAGCGGAGTGGACATTCATACGGGCGGAGTCGATCTTTTGTTTCCGCACCACGAAAACGAGATCGCGCAGTCCGAAGGTGCCTTTCCCGAAGAATCCTTTGTGAAAACCTGGCTTCATTCCGAACACCTTCTTGTGGAAGGTCAAAAAATGTCCAAGAGCAAAGGAAACTTTTACACATTACGGGATCTCGTCCAACAAGGTCTGGATCCGAAAGCCATTCGTTTTCTTTTGATTTCAGCCCATTATCGTTCTAAGCTGAACTTTTCCACCGATCGAATCGCAGAGGCCTCCGCAAACATTCGCAAAATTCAGAATTGTTTGGATCGTCTTTTGGATTTGGAACCGGATATGAAAATCGATTCCATTTTCACATTCACCCTTCCGCTTGCTCAAACTTGGAAAAAAGAATTCGAGGAATCTTTGGCCGACGACCTGAACATTTCCAAGACCTTGGCGGTCGTCTTTGAATCTCTCAAGCAGATCAATTCCTTACTCGATACAAATCAAACGGATTCCAAACAAAGAGTCGAATTCATTCAAATTCTTGCATACTATGATCGTATTTTCGGAATTCTAAACTTCGAATCCCCGAAGGATCCTCTAATCGATTCAGAGATCGATTCCCTTATCGAAGAAAGACAAACGGCAAGAAAGAATAAGAACTTTGCGCGTTCCGACGCGATTCGAGATCAACTTTTAGCCCAAGGAATTCTGATCGAGGACACAAAGGACGGAGTCCGCTGGAGGAGAAAATAGCCAGACCGGAATACATCTTTGGAAAGCGGACTCTTATCGAACTTACGGAGGCCCACATTGGAAAGGAACATTCTTTTCCCTTTACCGATTTGTATGTTAAAGAAAATCCGGGAACAGATATTGTTGAAAAAATATTAAACCGACTTCCTTCCTTTGTAAAAGTTCATAGGATTTCCGGTTCGAAACTGGACTCACTCGTTCCGGGAAGAAACCACCAAGGAGTAGTCGCTCTCAAAAGTTCTTCCAAACAACAAATTTCCGACAAAAAAAATCTGGAAGAATATCTCTCTGAAAAACCGGGCGCCTTTCTCGTTTTGGATCGAATCCAAGATCCGGGGAACTTGGGAAATATTCTGAGAACCGCAGAATGTTTCGGAATTACGAACATCATTCTCCCCGAAAGGGAATCGGCGGGAATCACTCCCGTAGTAGAAAAAGTTTCTTCGGGCGCACTTTCGTTTCTAAAAATTTTCACGGTTAAAAATCTTGCGAACACTTTGGAACTCTTAAAAGAAAACGGCTATTGGATCGTGTCCACGAGCGACCGAGGAACAGAAGAAAACTGGTCCAAACTTCCGGAACTCAAGGAACTCGTAATCCTCATGGGTAACGAAGGAGAAGGAGTCAAAAGAATCCTATTGGAAAAATCGGACTTTGTCCTTCGAATTCCCATGCACGGAAATCTTTCTTCCTTAAACGTCACGGTTGCAACCGGAATCGTTTTGGATCGAATCGTAAATCGGAAATGAAGCATTCGATTTTTTGAAACTTCGCTTTCCGCTTTTCTTCCGCCATCTCTTTCGATCCTTTAAGAATTATCTCTTGCATTTTTCAATCTTTCGTTTTTCTTTGAGGGATATGAAATTATTTCAAATCCCCTCTAAATTTTTCGAACTCTTTCTCTGTCTTAGTTTATTCGTTTCGTGCGCCAATTTATCTTGTAATAAACTCAAGGAAGAACTGGACCTAACCAAAAAGAAAAATATGTCGGAAGAAATCCTGCAAATTTTGACCTTCTTATTTTGGGGAGAATTCAATCACGAACTCTATAAGTTCGTTCCGGTTCCTTTTTTTACTTTAAAAAGCCAATTCAATGCGGACCAATTCGCGATCGTAACTCCCGAATTGAAAGAAAACAAACCCAAAATCATTTTGATCCACGGTTGGGATTTTAAGGAAAATAATACCCAGGCCCCTACGGATAAATTCGCAAAGGTGACGAATCTGAGAGCAACCTGGGACGACGTTTTGGAAATGTATTCTCAGAATATTTCCGGAGTTCAAACCTCTTACGAACTTTATGTTTTTACGTATCGAACCTCGGACTACGTGGAAAATAACGGAAAAAGACTCATCGATAAACTAAACGCTGTGTTTACTCCGGACGACAAGGTAATTCTGCTCGCCCATTCCATGGGCGGGCTTGTCGGTAGATCCGCCCTTTACCATACGAACAACACGAATGACGTGATCGACTCCATGGTCAGCCTGGGAACTCCGTATTTGGGTTCTCCTTTCGCCTCCCGCAGCTACCAAGGCAGCTTTGGTAAGTTAGGCGACCTAATCGCGTTTATGACCGGAAGCGAAGGCGGAAAAGATCTCGCTTATACAAACGCGTTAGGCACATCGTATCAGGTCCCAACTCCGAACGAGTACATAAACGGAGCTTCTAATCCGTATCTGGAACGACTTCTCCAGGAATCTTCCAAAGATTCGAAAGTAACCGCCTTTTACGGCGAAATGAGCGTCTGTAACAACCATCCAGGCTCGGACGCAATTTATACCATCGGTTGCGGTTTTTTATCGGACGGAAACCCGAGTTTCGCGAACAAAAGCGATGGAATCGTAAGTTCCACAAGCGCTAAGATGTCCTCCAAATTACCGGTAACAAAACAATTCTCCAAGGATTTCGATCACGCACAACTTTCGTTCCGCAATCATGTGAATACGATTTCCAGGAACGCCTATTTCAGCGAGGTTTTGACCGTCATCAACACTCAGTAGAAATGTTTATAACGGCAGCCTCATTCGTTCTATAGTTTCAATTTTTAGAATATTCTAAGACCCTTTAATTTCATTCTGCTCGACAGTCTTTAGCAGGATTTTCTATAGAATTTCACCAACTTCTCTTATGTAAGAACGTATCGAATTCAAAAATATGATCTTGCCGATTTTATCCGAATAATATTCATCAAAGTGGACTGCAATCACTCAACTCGGAAATTTTAATTTCTTCTTACAGAAAGAACTCTTCCAACATATTATAACCGATTTCCGTCCCATAATTTCAGGAGATTCTAACAATATGAGCGATTTTTTATTCTTTTCTGAAAATTGGACGAAAGGCTTATCGAAGACGATATTCTCGATGGAAATTTCAAAGAAGACGATTCACTTGTTTATCAGAAACTCGGCGAAGAAATTCGTAGAATAACGTGAGCAGGGTCGTAAGAAAGTTTAGGCGAATAAGAAACTAAAGTGTTGCTCTCTAACATAACCAACCCACAAATACTTGGATCCGAAGATAAATCTGTCGGAATTCCGACAATGAAACTTACGTCCCGCAGAGCGACCCCCTTCGGGAGCGAGATTTGAGTTTAAGAAAGCTCTGCGCCTGAGTTTCCCCTAATTGTTGGGTGGGGGAGAATAAACTCTATTTCGCTCTCTACGAGTCGCGAAATAGGTGGAAAGACTCGGGAGATTTTTCTCTATCAGAAAATGATACTTCTTGCAAGTAAAAAGTATCATTCTTGTCGGAACACTTGAAATATATCAGTTTTGATCCTTATTATCCCAAAAGCCTTCTTAATTTGTGGGTGCCTCTCTAGGGATCGCAACATAATAATCGTTTTCTCATTTTCTTACGTCGAAGTCACGTTAGAATAGAAAAATCCGCCCAACCAAAAAGAAAACTTCCAAGAAAAAACGAACAGGAAATAATCTTTTTATCTAAATTTTCTCTCTTTTCCCAAGAATCTTGAGCTTGCAAATTTCAACATAGAGTTCCAGGATTCAAGGCCGGATTGTAGTCGATAAAACGTTTTTAACAAAAAAAGAATTCGAAACGTTTTTCGGATTCACTCACTTCAACAAAAATAAGTACCAAATTAAAAAATAGAAACGCAATCGCATACCATTTCAAATCAAATCCTGTCCGAAAACAACTTAAGTAATACATATAATAATCATAATATACTTAAGTATCAAACCTTATATCCAAATTAAAATCCGAAAATCAGATTGATTTCAGAAATTTTCACTTGCATCTTCTCATCTCTTTTCGTTTTCTCGTGAGAAGAATATGAAACCAACTCGACTCTTTTGTAAACTTTTTTTGATTCTTCTTTGTTTCGGTCAGTTCTTCTTCTGTAAAAATCAGACCGAAGGGGAAAAGACGACCCAAGAATTTTTGAAAAATTTTGGAATCGTGTTTTGGGACGAACTGAATCACGAACTCTACAAATTCATTCCTATCTCTTCAATTGTTTCGAGAAGTAGTTTCATGTTGGATCAGTTCGTGATTGCCGATCCGCATTTAAAAATAGACAAGCCTAAAATCATTTTGATCCACGGCTGGGACTTCGAGGAAAGAAGTTTTCAACCCCCAACAAGCAAAGCTAAGAAAGTTGAAAATATTAGAAAAGTTTGGGACGACGCCTTGGAAATGTATTCTCAGAATATTTCCGGAGTTCAAACCTCTTACGAACTCTATGTTTTTACGTATCGAACCTCGGACTACGTGGAAAATAACGCGAGAAGATTTCTTGAAAAACTAAACGCAGTGTTTACTGCGGACGACAAGGTAATTCTGCTCGCCCATTCCATGGGCGGGCTTGTCGGTAGATCTGCCCTTTATCATCCCAAAAACACGAATGACGTGATCGACTTCATGGTCAGTCTGGGTGCTCCGTATTTGGGTTCTCCTTTTGCCTCCTCTAGTTATCGGGGAGAATTTGGAGCGTTAGGGGAATTAATCGGCTTTGTGATCGGAACCGCGGGCGGAAGGGATCTCGCTTATACAAACGCGTTAGGCACATCGTATCAGGTTCCGGACAACGAAATTATCGCGGGCGCTTCGAACTCATATCTAGAACAACTTCTTGCAGAATCTTCTAAGGATTCGCAAATCACCGCATTTTACGGAGAAATGAGTGTTTGCAAAGGACATCCGGGTTCGGGATCGGTTTTCATCATCGGTTGCGATCTTTTGAAAAGCGGAAATCCTAGTTTTGCGGGCAAAAACGACGGAATGGTAACTACCACAAGTGCAAAGATGTCTTCAAAATTACCGGCCGAAAGACAACTCGTTAAGGATTTGGATCACTATCAACTATCGTTTAGCAGTCACCCAAGTACAACTTCCAGAAACGAATACTTCGAAGAGGTCCTAGGGGTCATTAACGATCTATAACAAACAAAATAGAATATTCGAATTTCCTAAAATTATAGGAACTCATTTGTCTCTTGAAAAAGAGACACCGCTGAAAAGTTGCTTTCAAAGCATAAATTTTTAATGATAAATAAGAATTCCTCAATCCAGTCGTACGGAAATTCCCATTTCCCGCATGGCTCTTTTTGTTTCGCGTATGGAATATTCTCCGAAATGAAATATGGAAGCCGCAAGAACCGCGTCCGCCTTTCCTCTTAAGATCGCTTCCACCATGTGTTCCGGATTTCCCGCTCCACCGGAAGCGATAATCGGTATTTCAAGGGACGAGGAAAAACTTTTTAGAAGGTTGATATCGAATCCGTTTCTAGTTCCGTCCCGATCCATAGACGTAAGTAAAATTTCGCCGGCTCCTCTTTCGACAGCTTCCCGAGCCCAATCAAGCGCCTCTCTTCCGGTTTCCGTTCTTCCTCCGTGCAAGAAGATCTCGTATCGATCTCTTTCTTTCTGAAACTTCACATCGATTGCGCAGACGATACATTGGGATCCGTATATTTCGGACGAATGCGTTAGAAGTTCCGGATTCTGAAAAGCAGCGGTGTTGATCGAAACCTTATCCGCTCCTTTTTCCAAAACAGCTTTGACATCGGCTACGGTTCGGATTCCGCCTCCTACCGTAAAAGGAATAAAAATTTTCTCTGCGATTCTTTCCACAAGATGCAGTAGAATCTCTCTTCGGTCGGAAGAGGCAGTAATATCCAAAAAACAGAGTTCGTCCGCCAAGTTTTCCTCGTAGATCGCGGCGGATTCCACCGGATCGCCCGCATCCACAAGGTTGACAAAGTTCACCCCCTTTACTACCCGTCCATCTTTGATGTCCAGACAGGGGATGACTCTCGCCGTTAAATTGCTCATCCAATATTTTCCGGAAATTGAATATTCAAATTTTCCAATGTGCTAATAGCTTGGGCCGCTCCGAAAAGTTTTCCCTCTTGGAAATGAGGAGCGGTGATCTGTAGTCCGATCGGAAGTCCCTTCTCGTCCGTTCCCATCGGAACGCTGATCGCGGGAATTCCCGCCAGATTTACGCTCGTGGTCCAGATATCCGCCTTATACATCTGAATCGGGTCTTTCGTTTTTTCTCCTACCTTAAAAGCGGTCGTCGGAGAAGTAGGTTGTAGGATAAAATCGACTTTGGAGAAAAACGAGTCGTATTCTTTACGAATGAGTATCCTTGCCTTTTGCGCGGTTCCGTAATATGCGTCGTAGTAGCCCGCGGAAAGGGAAAAGGTCCCGAGTAAAATTCTTCGTTTTACTTCAGAACCAAATCCTGTCGTTCTAGAATCCACGAAAAGATCTTCGAGTTTTCCAGTTGTGTCCTTTCTAGATCCGAAACGAATCCCGTCAAAACGGGAAAGATTGGAAGAACATTCGGCCGTGGCAATGATGTAATAAATCGGAATCGCAAAATCGAATTTGGAAAAATCAAGCTCAACTAACGTAGCCCCCTTTTCCTTCAATTGATTTAGGACTTTTTCATAAGCCTTTGAGACTTCGGGTTGTATCTCCGAAGTCATTTTGATTGTACCGATTTTTAATCCTTTGAAATCGGGAGCCAGAACTTCGGAAAAGGAAAAACTTGGGCGGCCAAGAGACGTGGAATCCCTTGCGTCCTTTCCGGAAATCACCGAATATAGATCGATGCAGCCTTGTAATTCTTTCGAAAAAGGTCCTATCTGATCGAGACTGGAAGCATACGCTACCAATCCGTAACGGGAAACGGTTCCATACGTGGGTTTGAGACCGTATAGTCCGCAAAGAGAAGCTGGTTGACGAATCGATCCTCCCGTGTCGGAACCGAGAGCCAATGGAACCATCGAAGCCGCGACCGCCGCCGCCGAGCCGCCGCTTGAACCGCCCGGAATTCTCTCCAAGTCGAAAGGATTTCGAGTCGTCTGAAACGCGGAATTCTCCGTGGAACTTCCCATCGCGAACTCGTCCATATTCGCTCTCGGAATCAGTACGAATCCATTTGCGATCAGTTTTTCAATCACGGTCGCATGAAACGGAGATTTATAATTTTCTAATATTTTTGAGGCGCAGGAAGTGATCGAGTCCTGAATACAAATATTGTCTTTGATTGCGACCGGCATTCCGTCGAATTCGGAAAGAGATTTACCCGACTTTCTGCGCGCGTCGCTTTCCGAGGCGGCGTCCAGAATTTTTTTTTCGTCCAAAGAAAGAAAAGCTTTCACGGACCCGTCCGTTTCCTTAATTCTTTCGATACAAGCTTTCGCAAGTTCAGTCGCGGAAATTTTTCCCGAGCTTAATGAGGATTTGAGCTCAGTATAAGATTTTTTTAATATTTCGTTCATGTTTCGATCACCTTGGGGACGACGAAATATCCGTTTTGAAAGGAAGGCGCAAACTTTTCGATTTCTTCCCGGGAAAGATGTTGACCCGTAAGATCCGGACGAATCGCATTCTCATGCCGAAAGTAAATCTCGTCTTCTCCGATCGAACTTACGTCCAGACCTTTTACCTGATCCACGTATTCCAAAATCTTGTTAAAGTCCCGAAGAGTTGCCTCTTTTTCCTCGGGACGGATTTTCAAACGCGAGAGTTCGGCGATTTTTTGCAAAGAATCTTCGTTCAGGTTCATGATTCTCCCCTTGCGTCCAAAGTTGTTTTAGTATGCGTTTTTGTCCATGATTCCTTTAAAAGGAGTCAGTAGAATAATCTTGAGATCGAGCCAAAGAGACCAGTTTTCGATATAATAGATGTCGGCCGCAATCCGATCGTCGATCGAAGTATCCCCTCGAAGTCCTTTTATCTGAGCGAGTCCGGTGATTCCGGCTTTAACGGCATGTCTTCTCATATAATGTCTGTGATCGTTTTTGAACTTTTCCACAAAATGAGGACGTTCCGGTCTCGGCCCCACAACGGACATATCTCCGAAAAGAACGTTGAAAAACTGTGGGGTTTCATCTAAGGAAAGTTTTCGAAGAATTTTTCCCACGCTCGTGACTCTCGGATCGTTTTGCACCGTCCACGTAGTTTCGGATTGATTCCTAGTTTGAACGACCATGGTTCTAAATTTGATCATCTCGAACTTTCTATTGTCCAATCCCACTCTTTCCTGATAGTAAAACACGGGACCTCGTGAAGTCAATTTTACGAGCAAGGCCATCACAAGATAAAAGGGAGAAAAAAATAATATGAAAAGAACGGAGAAGATAAGATCGAAAATTCTTTTGATGAACTTATTATAACCCAATCGAATCGGAATGTTCCGGATCGAAATTACGGGAAGCCCTTCCATCTCCTCCACTCTTCCCCGAGCCTTGATGAATTCCTGGAATCCGGGAACGATCTTGAGATCGATTCCTTCGTGATCGCATGCGTCCAAAATCTCCTTAAGATAGTCGCCTTCGGAAGGTTCGAGAGTATAAACGACCAAGTCCGGTCTTTCTTTTTCCAGAATCCGATAGATCTTTTCGACCTTGCCGATCACTTTCATATCTTTACGAACCGGTTTTACGGCTTTGGTTTGGACGAATCCTAAAACTTTGTAACCGTAAATTCCGTGTTTGATGATCGCGTCGTTAAAACGTTTCGCCGTTTCAGAAACCCCTACTACCAAAACACTTCTTAAATTGTATCCTCTTTTACGAAGAACCCGCAACACGACCCTAGCCGTATAATGGAGGGCGCCCGAGGTTAGAATGTTGACAATCGCAAACGCAAGAACCACGTATCTGGAAAATCGTTCGCTTCCTAAATCTCCCCGAAAGAAAAATAAAACCGCAAGAACCAATACGAGATTCAGAAACACTCCGCTTACGATCGTCAAAAGTTCGTCGATAAAAGAAAGACCCCTTCTCGGATGATAGAGATCGATCGCAATGAACACAATGATCTGAAAGAACGCCAGTATAAAAAAAAGAAAAATATAACTTTCCACGTCCACGTAACGGCGATCCGTTCCGTTTTCGTCCAAAAAATAAAATCGGAATACGAACGCCAACATTCCGCTGAATAAGGCATTCGCAAAATCTAAACCTGTGAAGATCAGTTTGAATGTTTGGCTTCTTTCCTTTAACATATCAAAGATTCTCCGAAGAAATTCCCGCGCTGTCACCCGCTTGAAAAGGACGTTTTCGGAATCTAAACAAACGCACTCTCGTCAATTCCGAAGAATCCTGTTGGCCCAAAGTAAAGTCGGTGATCGAAATCGAGAAAAATACGGATTGATCATAAAAGGAAACAAGCCCGTCCGTTCTTCCCCCCGGAACCGAACGAAGATCCATACTATATCCTAATCTGAAGTTCGCGGTATGAAGATTGTATTTGATCGTTCCCATAAAGCGATTGATGTTCAAAGCGGTGTTTTGTCTGGCTCCGTTCCCGTTAACTCCGGTTCCATCAAGCAAATCCTTTTGAAAAGTCGTTCTCTCCAAATTGATCGAAGCGACCGAAGCGGTCGGATCATTTCCATAATAAAAGGTATCGTACGTATTTCCAACCTGGTTGGTATATCTCCAAGGTTGGCTCACTCTGGAATCCAATTCCGCTTCGATTCCCAAATATCTCGTAAAATCCACATTCGCTTTTACGAACACTCGATAACCGTCCAGAATAGGACTGTTATAAACGTGATACCAAGTCCCTCCCAGCTCCAATTCTCGGATCAGACGAACCAACGGCAGAGTAAACCCTCCCATCTTGTAAGAAGCGGTCAAACTGTTGTAAAGAGGTTTTGCCTTGGGAGTATGATGTACATAATCATTGTTTAGGAATAAGCCGGAATAGAAGCTTCTTTTTTTTTCGAGTAAGGACACACGCTTCGGGCGGAAGCCGTCCAAAAAGTCAAAGTATCCGGAAAATCTCGCAATCGTAAAATACCATCTTTCCGAATCGGTGGGTTGCGGCTTGTAATCCGAGGAAAAGTTTCTCAAGTCCCTTATAGTACGAACGGAAATTTCAAAATTCTCCAGAGCGTAACTTTCCAAAGAGAGTTCGAGTTCGTGCTGCCTCGTTCTGGCAAGAATTGGATCTTGCAATTCCGGCTTATAGGCTTCCAACTTTCGGTAAGTCGTATTAAAAAATAGAAGCGGAATCCCGAATCTTAAGTTGGAAGAAGTCCTTAAATATTCGTAGGATTCTCTCGCGAGATATCGTTCCAGAGAAGTAAACGAACTATCCGTAACACCCGTGACGGCAGTATTGTTTCGAACCGTAGCGGATTGTTTTCTTGCCCCGAAAAAAGCATTCGGTGTAAAAGTCAGATAGCTCCCGAAATTCAACGTGGTGCGTAGACCAGATTCACCTTGGGTAAAATACTGAGTTCTAAAAACGTTCTCTTTATAACTTCCCCAGGGATCCTGAAAGGAACCTTCCAAGGTGGGAATTCTCAGATTCTCTCTAGTCGGAACTCCGTAATACCGGAGAATCGTGTTGTTCAAAAAAACGTCCCAATAAACCGCAGAGTTGAAATACGGAATCCTTCCGATTTCCGAGGAATTTCGGATCGTAGTCGTAGGTATCGTGTCGACAGTCGGAAAGTATCCGGATTTATCCGCAGGATTGAGAATGTAATAGATAAGATTTCGTTTCATTCCCACGTTGATGGAAAGATCGCCCCTATTTTCGGTATAATCCAATTTCCATTCCAAAGAGTTTCGCACAAAACCCATACGAACGTTCCTGGCCGTATAAAGAGACTGAAGCGTATTTGCGGGCTCATAGCGGTTTCCATACTCGTATTCGAAAAGTCTGTCGGAATAATTTTCGTATTGAAAGCTTATGTTTCGGGTAACGTCCTTTTCCGTATTGTTCATTTTAGAGTTCAAGAGAATCCGACCCTTCCACCAAGGTTCCGTATCGGGTCCTATGTTTCGAAGAGGAGCGTTCGGGTTCGTGGAAAAAAGTGCGCCTCGGTCCACTTGATTGGTAACCGCGACCGTGCCGATTCCGAAGTTGTGAAAACGATCTTCGTAAGCCGAAGTGGTCTGATAGTTCCTATGATTGGCGTATCCGATGTCGATCAGGTAATTTAAAAAAGGACTTTGGTTCCACATCTCCAAATGAAACGCCTGTCCGGTCTTTTCGTAAAAATCCGCTCGAAACTTATAGCCCATAGGAGCTATGGCGAAAGAAGGAACGTTCGACCATTGATACGAGGTCTGCAGAAACAATCCCTGAGTGTTGTTCTTACCCGCCTGAGCGATCCATCCGTTTCCCAAATTGCTGTTATAAAGAAACGGAAGCCAAAGAACCGTCGTGCCGCCGACTTGATAGCGAACGTTAGTCGCCATAACGGTTTTATCTTCGTAGATATAAAGCCTGTTTACCTTAAAGGAATAATGAGGTTTTTCCGCATTGCAGATCGTAAAATAACCCATCTCAAGCGCATAATGTTTGTCGTCGAGTTTCTTGAGCTTTTCACCGATAAAGTGGGCCGGAGCGAAAGTACCTTTCGTTTTGTAGACAACCCCTTTTTCTAAACGGAAATCATAGATGAACTTATCCCCTTCTACGATTGCGCGGCCGTCTTTATAGACAATTCCGCCTTCCGCATAAATCTCCTGTCTTTCGCTGTCCACCGTAATGGTTTCCGCTTCGAGAGAACCGGAACGAAGTTTCAAACGAACCCTACCTCGAAGAACGAGCACGCCCGATTTATTCTTATCTACCTGAAGAAGTTCTCCTTCCGATGCGTTTTCGATCGAAATCGGAAGAGCCTTTTTTGTCTGCGGAAGAGAGGACATCGGGTCCGAGGAGACCGGAACCGTTTCTTCCAAAGCGGCACGAAGACGCTTTCTTCTGTTAAAAAGAGAACCGTCTCGAGTCAATCCGAGAGAAAGTAAAAGATCGTCCACTTCCCGATCGGAAAGAGTATCGATAGACTTACCCAAAAGTCTGTTTTTGGCCCTGAGAACGGCGAGTTTTTTATCATCTTTGAAAGAAGAATTTTGATCCGACGTTTCGCCCGTAATCGAACGCAAGATCTGTTCTTCCGTCTGCGCAAAAATAGGAATTCCAAACAGTAAAAAAAACAGAATCAGAATCAAACGGAGGCGCATTCCGAGTCAGATTATTCCCGCGAATTGGATTTTCATCTAATAAACTTAGTGAAAACGAGAACTCCGACCCCCAGTAAGATTCTATAAATTCCGAAAACACCGAACGAATGTTTTTGTAGATAACGCAAAAACAAACGAATGACAAGAGCGCAAAGAAGAAAAGAAATCAAAAATCCGAAAGTTAAAACTGGAATCGTAGTTTCGTTCAAGATGGAACGATGCTTAACCAATTTATAAATTCCGGCGGCGAAAAGAACCGGCACCGCAAGAAAGAAGGAAAACTCCGCGCTACTTTTAGCATCTTTTCCTAAAAAACGAGCGGTAACGATCGTGGCAGCCGATCTGGAAATTCCGGGAATCAAAGCTACGCATTGAAAAATTCCGATGAGAATCGCATCTCGAAAACCCACCGGTTTTTTTTCTTCGGCCCCTTGCCTTTTTCGAAAGAGCCATTCCGCAACGAGAATGAGAACCCCTCCAAAAACCCAAGCGCCCGCCAAAATGTCTAAAAGATCCGATCTTGTTTTGATCGTATCCAAAAATTTCTTCGCAAGAAACCCCAAGACCAAAATAGGAAACGCACCGATCACAATTCGAACAAGAAAGTAAAATCCTTCCGGATTCGAATTTCGTTTCGTAAGGTATTGAAAGGAAGAAAATATCTGAGATTCGAATTTTTCCCGATACAAAAACAAAACGGAAAGAATAGCCCCGCTCTGAATGAAAATATCAAAGAGGTCGTCGAACTCTATTCCGAAACTTTCTCCCGAAAAAGGAAAAAAAGAACTGAATAAGAACAGGTGCCCTGTGGAAGACACCGGTAGAAATTCCGTAACCGCCTCAATGATACTTCTCAGAAAGGCGTTCAGATAATGATTCAAGGGAACTTACTGCCCGGTCGTTTTTTGGGGTTCCGTTATAGGAGCTGCGGATTCTTTTTTGCTCGTTTCGTCACCGGCTTTCTTCTTTAAGAATGCGTCCAGATCGAACTTATCGTTGTGTTTGATCGAAACTTGCTCTTTGATCCTTTCCAAAACCTTAGGAAGAATTTCCTGTGACTTGTCTTTTTTCAACTTCGCTCTAGCAAAAAGAATGCAACGATCGATCGGAAGAGAAGTGATTTGCGCTTCTTTGGCGCGGAGTTTTTGGCATTCTTCCATCGCTTCTTCCTCGGAAATCTTAATCCTACTTTCCACAAGATGCATTACATAAAGCTGGGAAACGATCTGCATCTCTTGGAACTTCAGAATCTTTTTGATGTCGTCGCGCTTTGTAAAACCGTCCTTTTCCGCCGCGATGGTTGTGATCATCATATCCCTATATTGATCGTAAAAATTTTTCTTTTGAAATTGGTAGTTCAGAGCTCTCATCTGCTCTGGAACTTCCGAGATATCCTTAGAGATAAATTCGAGAAGATTTTCTTTCTCGATATTTTGAACTCGGCTCATCGCATCAATCGCAACATTATAAGTATCTTCAAAACTGTTAACAGTGATTTTATTTCCGTCTAGAGTTTCAATTACTGCAGAGTTATCTCCGCAACCCGCAAAAAAAGCGGTAAAAATAGTAATAAAAATGAGAATGCTGTTTTTTTTCATCGGACTTAAGGTTCCTGTTGCAAAGGATAGAATTCGGGGTCAGATCGTCTATAATTTTTTAGAAGATAGCATTTCGGAAAGAAGGAAGATCAAAGTATCGAGCTTTTCCTTTTCCGATTTTTTTCCAATCTGAAAAATCAACACATTCGGTTCTCTAGGATTGAGAGTGAGTCCGATTTTAGCCGAAATCAGTTGAATGATTTTCGAATGATCGCCCTTGAAATAGGAACCGGATTTCATTTTAATTTCATCCTTCATTTCAGCTACGGATTCAAAGCCTAGATTAGATGCAAGAGTTCGAATCTTTTCCAAAAGTATAAAAGTTCTCGCATCCTCGGGAGGATCTCCGAAACGCTCCTCCATCTCTCGATAAACTTCGTCTATCTCTTGGAGATCCCTCGCACCTTCGAACTTCTTGTAGAATTCGATCTTTTGTCTTGTATCCGAAATATAAGTTTCCGGGATAAAGAAGTTCGTATTAAGCGTCACGGAAGTTCTGACTTCCACGGCGACCTCTTCTCCCTTGACTCTTGCGATCGCTTCCTCAAGCATTTGAACATACAAATCGAATCCGACTTCCATGATATCTCCGGATTGTTCCTTTCCGAGCAAATTCCCGGCTCCGCGGATTTCGAGATCCCGCATCGCCACTTTAAAACCCGAACCCAATTCCTGATATTCGTAGATCGTATTCAGCCTTTTTTCGGCTTGCTCTGTCACGACTCGGTCTTTGGGAAGAAGCAAATATGCAAAGGCCTTTCGATCGCTTCTACCCACCCTACCTCGAATCTGATATAACTGGGAAAGACCGAAAAGATCCGCACGTTTTACGAAAAGAGTGTTCACGTTTGGCATATCGATACCGGATTCTATGATCGTAGTAGTGACTAGAATGTCGTATTTACGATTGTAAAAATCCAAAAGAGTTTCTTCGATTTCGTCTTCGGTCATTTGTCCGTGAAGAATCCCTATGGAAACCTCGGGAACGATTTCGCCCAGATATTTTGTTTCCTGTTCGATCGTCTCGACTCGATTGTAAAGATAAAAGACCTGACCGTCCCTTTGGATTTCGTTTCGGATCGCGTCCGCAATCAGATCCTCGTCCTCTTCGAGAACGTAGGTCTCAACCGACTGACGATTCTTAGGCGGGGTTGCGATGATGGAAAGTTCCCGAATTCCGGTTAACGCCATGTGGAGAGTTCTCGGTATCGGAGTCGCAGTCAGAGTCAAAACGTCCACGAGATTTTTGAATCTTTTAATCGCTTCCTTATGGTTGACTCCGAATCTTTGTTCTTCGTCTATAATTAAAAGACCCAGATTTTTCGGCTTTAGCTTAGGGGAAAGAATGGCGTGCGTGCCGACAACCATATCGATTTTGCCGAGACTAAAATCGGAAAGAATCTCGCGGATTTCGGCGGAAGTTTTAAAACGGGAAACGAGCTCGACTCTCAGAGGATAATTCTGGAATCGGTTCTTAAACGTATTATAATGTTGTAAAGCAAGAATCGTAGTCGGCGCAAGCATCATGATCTGACGTCCCGCCATTGCAACCTTAAACGCGGCGCGTATGGCGACTTCCGTTTTACCATAGCCCACATCTCCGCAAACGAGACGATCCATCGGAACGGAAGATTCCAGGTCTTTTTTGACCGCCTCTATCGCTTCGATCTGATCCGGAGTTTCCTCGTATTCGAACTCGGCTTCGAATTCTTCCTGATAGATCGTGTCGGGAGGAAACGCGTAACCTTGGAGTTTGAGTCGATTGGAATACATCTGAACCAAATCTTCCGCAAGGATTTCGACGGCCTTTTGAACCCTATCCTTTGTTTTTTTCCAAGTGCTCTTACCGAGACTATCCAAACGGGGAGATTCGGTACCGCCTATGTATCTCTGGACCAGAGAAATCTGATCCAAAGGAACAAACAAAGAATCCCCGCCCGCATATTCCAATTTCAGAAAGTCTCTTTCTTTCCCCCCCGCGTTGGTCCTTTCGATTTTTAAAAATCTACCGACCCCGTGATGGATATGAACCACTGGGTCCCCTTCTTTCAAATCGATGAAACTCTGAAGGGCTTTGCTATTCTGCTTTTTAAAGCGGGTTTTACGTTTGTATTCCCTTCCGAAAATGTCGTTTTCAGAGAGAATTAGAATTTTCTGATTTTCAAATATAAAACCGTTTCTGAGTTCCGATAAAACGAGAAACGCATCAGACTTGTGTTTTCCAAGGTGAAACGGAATCGGCTCCGTCGCATCTTCGTTTAACAAAACGATTCCTTGTTTTTCGAAAAGTCCCTGTAGTCTTTTAGTCTGGGCCTCGAAGGAAGAGGTCAAAACGATCTTCCAACCGCCCTCCGTCCGGAGTTGCGAAATTTTCTCGCGGACTTCCCGGATCTTACCCTTAAACGCGGGAGCTTCTTTTAAACAGGAAACTAAATCGTTTCCGTTTCGAGGAGGAAGACCGACAAACGAGAGCCCGATCAATTTCGAAAGAACTCGAAACTCTTCTCCGAAAGACAGTAGTTTGTCGGGAGGAGCACAAAGAATCTCTTGGGAACGTTTTTCAAAAAGAGAAAAGTATTCCCTTTCGAGATGGAGTATTCTTTGATTCACAGAGTTTGGAGAAGGAAAAAGCAAAACGGGAGGCTTTGAAAAATAGGAAAGAATCCCGTGGTTCTCCCTGACCAAAGGAACGAGTTCTTCGTAATAAATTCCATACCCCTCTTCGGGAATTTCCGGAACATGGAGGGACGAACCGGAAGACTTTAAAAGAATCTGATATTCTTTTTTCTGTTCGTCCGAAAGAATATATTCGTCCACGGGAAGAAGAATGGCCCTATTCAAGTCGACCATTGATCTCTGAGTATCCGGGTCAAAGGTTCGGATCGACTCAATCTCTTCTCCGAAAAGATCAATCCGAACTGGTTCCTGGGAATACGAAGAATAGATGTCTAAGATTCCCCCCTTGATACTGAATTCTCCAAACGTTTCGCAAACATCCGTACGTTTATAACCCAGATCGATCAACTGGATGAGAAGGCTTTCGAGATCGATCTCCTTTCCTTTTTCCAACGCGATCGCCCTTCCCCGCATCGTTTGTACAGGGGGAAGAGTTTTTAAAAAACCGGCAACGGAAGTAAAAATGAGAGAGGGTTCTCCGTTCAGGATCTTTCCGATCGCCTTGATCCTCTCCCGTTTCATCTCGGAGGGATAACGCAGATATTCGTAAGGAAGAACTTCCTGACCGGGAAGATAGACCAAGTCGGATGCGGGGAGAAAACTCAAAGCCTCCCGGAATAAAAATTCAGCGGCGGTGTTATTTTCGGAAACGACCACGATTGTTCGATTCAACTTTTGAAATAAAGAAGAAGCCAATATGGAATGACTTCCCTCCGTTACGGAATAAACGTTACCCGTAATCGATAAGTCCACGGAAGGATATCGGTCAGAATTCGTTTCTCTCTCGGGAACGGCCTTTACTTTCCGCGCCGGATTCTTTTTTGAAGGAAAGGAAAGTTCAAACCGAGCAAACAATCCATCTCCTATGATTCGAAGAAGATCTTTCATGTAAAAGCCACGCGTAAGGTCCGATTGTCGATCAGACGCACGGACCCGATAAAAACGGCGGCCGCAAGAAGGATGTTCCCCTCTAAGATCTCCAAAGACTCCAGAGTATCCGCATTCAAAACTTCCAGGTAATCCAGACGAATCTTAGGCGAAGAATCCAAAACATCCTTCATGATATCCCGAACGAGAAGCGGATCTTTTATTCCGGAAAGAATCTGAGTTTCCCCGAGTTTCAAAGCTCTGGAGATCAAAAGAGATTCCTCTTTCTCGTCTTCGCTCAGACGGGAGTTTCTGGAACTGAGAGCCAATCCTTTATCGGAACGAATCGTTTCACAGCCGATAACTTCAATCGGAAACGCGAGAATTTTACAAAATTCTTTGACGAGAAGATATTGTTGATAGTCCTTTTTACCAAAGAACGCAAAATCAGGCTTCACGAAGTGAAACAGCCTAGAAATCACAAGAAGCACGCCTTCGAAATGACCCGGCCTGGAAACCGCACAAAGATTTCTCATTAAATGAGGAATTTGTAATACGACAACCGGAATTCCATCTGGATACATCGTTTCCTTTTCGGGCAAAAAAACAAGATCCACTTTACTGGATTCGCAGATTTTCAGATCCCCATCCGTATTGACCGGATACTTCGCATAATCTTCGGGATCGTTGAACTGAGCTGGGTTTACGAAAATCGAAACTACGGTTTTATCCGCCCTGGACAGACATTCGTCGAACAAACTTGCGTGACCTTCGTGAAGATAACCCATCGTGGGCACAAAACCCACCTTTTTACCCTCCGCTTTCCACCTGCAGACCTGAACCGAAACCTCCTCTGGAGTTCTACAAATAATCATAATATTCAAATACAATTAAATTCTAATTTTTACGGAAGTTCCGTGTTCTTCGTCCAGACCTTCGAATTCGGAAAGGACCTTGACGTGGGGATAAAGATCTTCGAGTGATTCCTTTGAAACTTCCTGCCATGTGACTTTCTTTAAGAATGTGGAAACTCCGAGGGAAGAATAAATTCTCGCGGCGCCCGCGGTAGGAAGAATATGATTGGTCCCGCTGATATAATCCCCCATGGCAACGGGAGAATAGTTTCCTAAAAAGACCGACCCCGCGTGACGGATCTTTTTCAGGTCTTCCCTAAAATTTCTTGTCTGGATTTCCAGATGTTCGGGCGCGAATAAATTCGAAAACGCAAAACATTCTTCTAAATTAGAAAAAACAAATATTCTTCCGTGGTCTTCGATGGATTTCCGTTTTATTCCGCCTCGTTTAGGCCTTTCCAGAAGAGCCTTCTCTACCTCCGCGCGAACCTTTTCGGCAAAGGACAAAGAGTCCGTGCAAAGGATCGCAACCGAATCCTCTCCGTGTTCGGCTTGGGATAAAAGATCCGACGCCACCCAAATAGGATTTGCGGAATCATCCGCTACGACTAAAACCTCGCTCGGACCGGCGGGGCTGTCGATACCGATCACACCTTGACCGCTCAAAAAAACTTTTGCGGCGGTCACGAATTTGTTTCCGGGACCGATTACAAATTCGGAGGCGGGAATCGTTTCGGTTCCATAAGAAACCGCCGCAATTCCTTGGGCGCCTCCTGCAAGAATAACACGATCCGCACCAGCAATCTTTGCGGCCGCGATGAGACCATCCGGTAAAAAACCTTGTTGCGGAGGAGTAACGATTTGAATATTTTTCACTCCCGCAAGTTGAGCGGGAATTACACCCATCAAAATTGTGGAAGGATACAACGCCTTTCCGCCGGGGGCATAAACGGAAACCGATTCGACGGGGGTATGGCGGATTCCGAGGCGATTTCCGTGAACTATAATTTCTTTATCTTCCGGAATTTGGATCTGATGGAAGGCTTTGATATTCTCCGCCGCTTTGTTTAGAGCTCGCTCCAATTTCAAATCAATCTTAGGATTCAATTGGGAAAGGTCTAAAACGAAAGAACCCGGAACGACACCGTCGAACTTACGGGTGTATTCCCGAAGAGCCTCGTTCCCTCGACTTTTCACGTCCTCAATGATCGGTTTTACGAGGCTCAAAGTAGAACTCAAATCCTCTCTGGCACGTTCTAAAATCGGGTTCAAAACCGACCGATTTTTCAAATCGACTTGTAGAATCTGTATTGCCATCAAAAAACCAGGATTTTCGAAAGAACTGTTCCTGCATCTGAAATTTACCCAAAAAACAATTGCCCGGGAAGAGAATTCATCCAACTTACACCTTGCCTATGAAACTCATCTCTCTCAATTGCAACGGAATCAGATCCTCTCTCGAAAAAGGACTTGGCGATTATATTCGGGATAGAAAACCGGACTTTATCTGTTTTCAGGAAACAAAGGCGATGCAGGAACAGGTTTCTTCTTCTCTTTGGGAAGAAAGTGGATATACTCCCGTGTTCCACAGCGCGGAAAAGAAAGGATATAGCGGAGTCGCCGTTCTTTACAAAAAACCTCCCCAGAAAATTACGATCGGGCTCGGAGATCCGTTCTTCGATAAAGAAGGAAGAAGTATCTATTTGGAATATTCGAATTTTGCTCTTTGGAACTCTTATTTTCCTTCTGGGACAACGGGAGACGTACGCCAAGCCGCAAAGATGAAATTTCTGGACCTCTTTCAAAAGGAAGCTATCAAAAGAAGAAAAAAACAACCCAACATCATACTCTGCGGAGACATAAACATCGCGCACACTCCTCAGGATATTCACGATCCGAAAGGAAATGCAAAAAGTAGCGGATTTTTACCGGAAGAAAGAGAATGGTTGAGCGGATTTTTAGCTCAGGGTTGGGTGGACACCTTCCGTTATCTTTATCCGGAAAAACAAGAGTATTCTTGGTGGACATTTCGAGCGGGAGCCAGGGCTAAAAACAAAGGATGGAGAATAGATTACTTTTTTGTAACGGAAGAATTGAAAAAGAACGTAAAAAGCCAATCGATTTATACAGACAAACCGCTTTCCGACCACGCTCCATTGGAATTTGAAATCAAACTATAGACGTTCAAGAGTAAATTCTTTCTTAAGATCTCAAAAATTGTAGTAGTTCCTAGTCGATCGGTATATCATCGACAAGCTAAAACTTGTGAATTCGACTGATCAAACCGCCTTTTTTGAAAATTCTAAAAGCCTCCAGTTTTTGAGATCCACCGGAAATTTAGGTAGGAACTTTTTAACCAACCCGATCGCATCGGATTCGAACAGGAGCACATGATCCGTCATTCTCTCCAAGGATTTGGAACGAACGATTTTCTTTTCGGTGATCGTTCCGTGGAGCAAAATCGGATCTTTCCAAAACGGAATACGGACTTCCAAAGTTGCAGACTCACCGACAGAATCCGAATTAAAACGACCGAGATTGAGGCTCATGGACGTGCCTTCCCAACCACCGATTTCTGCAGAATAATTTCCAGTCTTACTGTGAACTTCCAAAGGAATACGAACGGATTCCTTGACAGAATCTTTAAAGTCTTCGATCATTTTTTCAAACATGCGCACCTCCTTCTTCTAAAGAGAAAAGAAGATTATTCAATGAATTCTTCCTATATTTTGTTGTGCGGCGCAACAAAAAAACAATTTCCTCTTTTTTACGTTTAGCAACTCAAGCACTTCCAATCAAAATCCCAAATTCTTTGTTTTTTTCATCCTATCGGCAATTTTCGCATTTTTCCAGGAAATTTAAAACTCGCGGAAACATAAATTTCCATTCACCTCAATCGATCCTATTCCATTTGGGAGGAATTGCGATTCGAAAATCTTTGCCCGGTGCGGCCGTTCGTACATTTCTTTTAGAACATAAACTTTCTGGGAAAATCCTTCTCCTTTCCGTCGGAAAAGCGGCGGAAGAAATGGCCCAAGCGGCGTATGAAGTCTTGCCATCTCAAATTTTTGAAGGAATCATTCTCACCAAGTACGGACACAGTTCCGGAAAAAAATTTCCAAAACGAACGACGCGTACGCCGCTCTCAAAAACCATAACTCCTACGAAATTTTAAAGCGGGCCGATTCCTTGGTTTTTACAGGAGCTACCGGAACGAACGTGAATGATATTCAACTTTTATGGATAAATCCGAATTGATCTCTTTGGAACGACTTTCGCGTCGAAATTTGTTCTTAACAAATTTTGAATATCTACCCTGAATTGTTTTTGAAACCGACGGCCGTTTCGAAAAAATATTTCAATCGCTTTGAGGATAAAATCGAAGACAGTTTCTTCCTTCCTCTTTCGCTAAATAAAGCGCTTTATCTGCTCTTTCAATCAGTTCGGTGATGGAATTTTCGGGGCTCGGACTTAAAGTAGCCATTCCGATACTGACCGTTACAATCGAATTCGTTTTCGAAGCCAAATGTGGAATCGCCATCTTTTCCACGTTTTCCAAAATATTCCGACTTACGACCACCGCATTCGATTCGTTTGTCTCCGGAAGAATGACCGCAAATTCCTCTCCTCCGTATCTTGCGGCCACGTCCCCCGCCCTTCTAGCGCAGTCTCTAATTGCACGTGCCACTTGTTTCAAACATTGATCTCCGCCTTGATGTCCGTAGGTATCGTTATAAAGTTTAAAATGATCAATGTCCAACATGATGAGAGCAATACTGGCGCCGGTTCTCCAACATCGTTTCCATTCCGTCGTCAAAATCTCGTCGAAGTATCGCCGATTATAAAGTCCCGTAAGGGAATCCGTTCTCGAAATCGCGACGAGATAAGAATTCACTTCTTGAAGCTGATCGGTGAGTTTTTCCAACTCTTTTTCCCTCTCTTTTCTTCGAGTCATTTCCTCGAAAAGTCGAAGGGCGGAACGAACCCGCGCCAAAAGTTCGGTCGCATCGAACGGTTTTATGACGTAATCGATCGCACCCGAATCAAACGCTTTCTGTAAGACATTCGATTCTTTCAATGCGGTAATCATGATAACCGGAATATCCTTTAATTCCTTTTTTTCGCGGATCAATTCGAGAATTTCAAATCCAGTAACTCCGGGGAGAAGAATGTCCAAAAGAATCAAAGAACATTCTTTTTGAGGAGGGTCCTGGCTTTTTAAATTCAACCAGTTGATGACTTCCTCCGGAGATTGGCTCGTATACGTATTCTTGTATCCCGACTTTCTCAAGATACCTTGCATCAACATACAATTCTCTTGTGCGTCGTCTAAAATAAGAATGGAATTCATCACGAATGTTCTCCCCAGTTTTCAAAACAACGGACCAACCTAGGAAAGAAATACAAAACTTTACCTAATTGCCAATGAAATCAAACGATTTTTTAAAAACTTCTTGCCTGATTTTTTGGTTTCCGAAGTCTAAAAAAACAGAATGAGCAAAAAAATAGAACGTTGCGCAACTTTTTTAGCAACGCTCGGTCTGAGCGCTGTTCTTTTTTGTTCTACGGTAATGCTTTCCGGAAACAATTGTCCCGCATTCGTTGTTTCTAACCAAACGCCGGAACAAACTTGTCATCGATCCGAAAGTACAAATGATTCTACGGATAATACCTGTTCAGCCTGCAATTTATTCGTATCGTCCGAATCCGTTCATCCTAAAACTCCCGAACTGGGTAAAAATTATTTTTCGATTCTTACCGCAGTTCAAAATTCTTTCCATCTTACACTCGGGATTTTTTTCTCTCAAACAAATTCGTATGATCGAAATCCGAATTACAACGCTCAAAAATTCATCATTCGGTTGATCTCTACCGTAAGACTTCTGATTTGATTTAATTTTCCCCCTCCATATCATCTTTGTAAAAAATTGTTTTTTAACTTTAAAATTAAGGAATATTATATGTTAACTAGAAAAGAACTAATCACTCAATCTGCAGCTTTGCTGGCATTCGCGTCCGCAGGTTCGCTTTTAGCGAAAGAATCCAATCATAAACATCCGGGATCAAAAAAATCCGAGAACAACCTCTCCAAGAAACTGGACAAAAAAATTCTCGAAGCGGCGTCCAAGTGCGCTTTAAGCTCGGAAATTTGTCTCACGCACTGCGACGAAAGCCTTTCCTCTGGAGATACGATGCTTGCAGACTGCTTAAAAGCGGTAAAAGATACTTTGGTGCTTTGCAAAGCCTTCGTAAGTTTGGGTTCCTCTCATTCCCCCTTTGCAAAGGAAATTGCCGCAACCTGTATCAGGGCCTGTGAAGTCTGTGAAAAGGAATGTAGAGTTCACGAATCCCATCATGAAATCTGCAAAAACTGTGCGGACAGTTGTAGAGAATGTATCATGGAACTCAAAAGAGTTGTCTAAGCGGAGAAATCAAATGAAGCAGAAAATCATAATATTCTCTTTTTTTTGTCTTATACTGGCAGGTTTTTCGGAAGCGAAATCGATCCTCCCCACAAGACCTACGATCTTATCCGAATTGGATCGGATTCATAAATCCTTTTTAAACGGAAAAGAAGTATTCGCGGATCCGTTGATCGCTTCCCTTCAACAGGAAGCGGCCAGGGATTCCTCCATTGCACCCGCCCTAAAAGCGGCGGAGAAACTCAAAAACTCAGTCGATGAAAAAGCGAAACTGGAAGCCTATGCGGAACTTTCGGAAGCTTTAAAGGATTATATTCAAAAAGATGAATCTACGGGGTTTCACGTTTTTTACTGCCCCATGGTAAAAAAGAAATGGATCGCATCCGGAGATAAGGTCCAAAATCCTTATGATTCTTCCATGAAAAGTTGCGGAAAAAAAATATAAACAAACCGTTTCATTTTTGTTCCGGGAATCGGACTTCAAATCTGGTTCCCGGATTTAAAGTTTCCAATTTCAATTTTCCTTGAATTTGTTTGGTAAGAATACTGACAAGCTGTAAGCCGAGAGTGTCGTGATCCATATTCACAAATTCTTCGGGAATCCCCTTTCCATTGTCTTCAATCGTTACGATCACAGTTCCCGATTCGGAAAGCGCGACGATACGCAACATGCCCTGATATCTTTCCGAAAAAGCGTGTTTGATCGCGTTTGTGACGAGTTCGCATACGATGAGACCGAGCGAAATCGCGATATTCATACTTAAGATCAAACCGCGAGCTTCGACCGAATGTTTGATATTTGGATCCACACCGTATAAATTCCAAAGATTTTCCAAAAGCATATTCAGATAACTATGGAAGTCTACATGCGAGAGATTACTGGACTTATAAAGCTCGTTGTGGACCAAAGACATCGAAAATACCCTACTTTCCGTATCCTTTAACAAACTGTAAAGTTCCTTCGAGGTGAGATTTCTAGACATCGCATTGTCCGCTTGAAGATTCAAAAGAGAAACCATGATCTGCATATTGTTTTTGACCCTATGATGAATCTCCTGAATCAAAGTGTCCTTTTCCGCCAACGTAGCAAGAATCGATTCCCGATTACGAACCATTTCGGTAATGTCGGTGACAACCGCCAGATCCAAAATCTGGTTTCGATAACGGAACTTGTAAACTGTGGTGTCTACGATCAATTCTTCCCCTTCCCTTTTTTTATGAACGAAAGAAGACGCCCGATTGACTCCGAACTTAAAGGAAATGATTTCCTGTCTTACTCTTTCGAAATCGGAAGGCGCGAAAATCTCCATAATAGTTTTTCCAATCAAGTCCTTCTCTTTATATCCGTATTTTTCGAGAACAGCCTGATTCACTTCCAAAATCTCCAAAGAATCGTGTTCGAATAAAAAAGCCGGATGAGGATTGTATTGAAAAAACAAACGATATCTTTCATCGTTTTCTTGTTCGAAGACATTTTTCTTTTCGAGTTCCAAGGCGAGGCGATTTCTTTCATAAGCGAAAACGAGAGAACGACTCAAAGAGTAAGAATCGAACCTACCTTTATAAACATAATCTTGCGCTCCAATTTGAAGAGCGTTCACGGTAATCTCCTCATCTTCGGCCCCGCTACAAATAATCACCGGAATTTGAGGGAACTTCCTTTTGATTTCGGATAACGCATCCAAACCGGCCCGATCGGGAAGAGAAAGGTCCAACACCACTAAATCGGGATTTTCGCTAGAGATGATATTCAACCCTGCGGAAAAGTTGGCGCTACGGCTAATTCGAAAGGAAGGACTCTGAGATTCGCCTAAATACTCCTGAATCAATCTATAATCCGCATTCGAATCTTCGATTAAAAGGACTGAAAAAGTGTCTTTAAACATAAGAAGGAAACTCTCTATAATTGTTCTAACTTAAACTCTCGAAGAAAACGGACGATCACTCCAAAACCGGAAGTTCGATCGGTTTCTATCTCTATACTTCCTCCGTGAAGTTCCGCGATCCTTTTACAAAAAAACAATCCGGTTCCCGGCCCGGACAACTCCTCCGATAAATGATATTTTTTGAATAAATCTATGAAATAATTTTTTTCCAATCTATCAATGCCGATTCCGTTGTCTCTAACGCGAACGATGTGAAACTGAGCTTCTTCGGAATAAGAAATGAAAAGTTTGCAAGCGACGTCCGTATTTCTGAATTGGATCGAATTCGAAAAGAGATTCGAAAAAAGTTCCTTTAAAAGAAAGGAATTTCCTACAATCTTAGGAAAGTTCCCTTCGACGTTCACCCGAGCACCAATCTTCAGGAAGTCTCCTTCGAACGATGTAAGAGTTTCTTCTATAATTTCTTTCAGAGAAAGAGTTTTAAAAACGTTCTTTTCTTTTTCAATTCTCAAAAATGAAAGTAAACCGTTAATTCGACTCCAAAGGCGTTGTGCGGAATCTATGCTGATCTGCAAAAATTCCTTTCCTTTCTCGTTTAACCCGTTCGAATATTTATCGGATAACAACCTTAAAAACGTAGTCTGACTTCGAATCGGCTCCTGCAAATCGTGATAGACTTTAGAAACAATCGCCGCAATTTCTCTCTCCTTGGTTTTTAAATTGAAATCCGAGGACGAATCTAAAACCTCCAAAAAGAAAAATTCCTTGTTTCCCAGCTTTTGTCGGGTCAAAGCGCCTTTGAGATCGATTTCTTTTCGGAAAGAATTCAGAAATCGTTCTCTGAAAAAAATCGTTTCTTCTAATTTACAATTTTTAAATTTTTCTAAAAGAGAAGAATTTTGAAATGCGAGTATCTGCCCCAGCTTTTGGTTTTTGAGTTCTCCCGAATCGGAGAAAGAACAGAGTTTTACAAAAGAAGAATTGCATATTATAATACGCAAATCCCCATTCAAAACACCAATTGGTGCTTGTAAATGAGACAAAACCTGAAATTCGGATTCGGTCATCCCAATAATGCCTCAAATCCCCAATGCGCTACGACTAAATCCATGCATATTCGAAATTGAATCCTTAATTATAATAAAATTCATCGAAAAAAAATGTATATCTCAATCTTTCCTCCATTGGAGTTAAAAAGCGAATATCTCAATAAAATGTCAATCCTGGTTTTTAACTTTTTTCCCCTTTTTTACGAATTTCAGAATATTCTTTTTTTTGAATTTATGATTTTCCCGAATCCATACAAAAAATACCTCAAATTGCAGGATTTTACCGACTGTCGCGGTCTCAAAATGAACGACTATGGCTTATATCCACAATATTTGGATCTGAAGATAAATTTGTCGGAATTACGACAAATCCTCTATGAAACTTAGTTCTCCCACCCTTATTTTTGGGTGGAGGCGGAAAGGTTCGGGAAATTTTTCTCTATCAAAAAATCATACTTCTTGCAAGTAAAAAGTATCATTCTTGTCGGAACACTTGAAAAATGAGCGTTTTTTGATCTTTCTGATTCTAAAAACCTTCTTAACTTGTGGGGTTGGTTATGATGGCTTATAAGCCGATCCTAATAGAAAACTTGAATTTCAGAATAAGCTATAAAAAGAGAATGGTGCTTTAAGAGTTTTGATCGAATTCAAATTTTAATACGAAACACCAACAAGAATCTTCCAATCAAACATTTTGGAATGTTTTTACCGGTAAAAATCTACGGAAAATTATTTTTTGAAGAGCCATTGAGACGCTTTGTTTCAATGGCTTTTGATCATTTTCTATCAAACCAATTTATTCGGAAACAGTGATCGTTTCGATGATAACCGTTTTTGTCGGTTTATCATGAAAACCAGTTTCCATCTCTGAAATCGCCTCTACGATATTCATCCCTTGCGTAACTTTTCCAAAAACAGCATGACGGTTATCCAAATAGAAGTTATCCCTTACATTAATAAAAAATTGAGATCCGCCCGTATTCGGCCCCGCATTTGCCATGGAAAGTGTGTATTTTTCATTCTTCAGATCTTTATGAAACTCGTCTGGAATCTTATAGCCAGGCCCGCCCGTCCCGTTTCCAATCGGACAACCTCCTTGAATCATAAAATTTTTGATGACTCTATGAAATGTAAGACCATTGTAAAATCCGTCTTTTGCCAGTTTGATAAAATTGCCGGCCGTAACCGGGGCTTTTTCCTGATCTATATAAACTGAAAAGTCTCCAAAATTCGTCTTGAATACCGCAGTTGACATGCCGCTTCCCTCTAATTTTAAGAATTTATTTCCATTTTCCGGTATCATAAAATGACAGAAAACGATTTCTTGTAAAAAATAAACAAAAATGCACAAGTGAGCGATACTATAATATAAAAGGAAAATCCAGGAGCAAAATAGAATGTTCCTCATAACGGAATTATTTTTCCTGGATAAGAGAGCTATCATTCATGTTAGAAACCCACCATCGTTATCTTCCATTCGGAACTTCAGGAGTTCTTCTATTTATTTCAGCTTCTCAGTCAAACTCTCGAATTGATACCTCTATTCTCTCTAAAGAAATTACGAAAAAAGAAATCGGAACGGTCTGCTTTATCTCAAACGACCCTTCGGTTGACGCGGATACGCTCGAATCGATTCCCACTTCTGTGACAGTTCTTTCAATTCTTATCCCTCCTGGACCAGAAACAAACGATTCAGTATATAGTACATTTTTACAGATTCAAAAGTTCTTAAAAAGAGGGAATCTTCTCTTTTTAATCGCACCCGATTGCGAAACCAGGTTTCCACTGCTCCTTTCCAAACTTTTACTCGCCGCTTCCCCTTCGATGAGTAACTCCGAACTCCAGAGTCAAATTTTCCATTTCGGTTACTCTGCCCCGGATCAGGCGACATTTCGAAGATATCTTGCCAAACAAAAAGAACAACATTCCTTTCCCGAAATTCCTCCGGGAGAATTTTCCGTATCGGTTCATCTAGTTCAAAAAGGCAAACATACTTCCGCTTCTAAGATTCAAAACGAAAGCTCTCTAACAAAAAATCCCATAAAAACCAAAGAAGAAAAGAAAAATCCAAAACCGTCCTCCTTTGAATCTGCTTCGATCCATGCAATTGAAATCGATGATTTAGACGGCACTCAAAAGCTGAAAGAAATTCCGGTTTCAATTTCAGAAGAACATTCGCAAATCGTAAATGAGAAAAACGGAATTCCCGATTCCAGTCCGGCTTCTTTAGAACATTCGCAAATCGTAAATGAGAAAAACGGAATTCCCGATTCCAGTCCGGCTTCTTTAGAACATTCGCAAATCGTAAATGAGAAAAACGGAATCCCCGATTCCAGTCCGGCTTCCTTAGAACATTCGCAAATCGTAAATGAGAAAAACGGAATCCCCGATTCCAGTCCGGCTTCTTTAGAACATTCGCAAATCGTAAATGAGAAAAACGGAATTCCCGATTCCAGTTCGGCTTCTTTAGAACATTCGCAAATCGTAAATGAGAAAAACGGAACTCCCGATTCCAGTTCGGCTTCTTTAGAACATTCGCAAATCGTAAATGAGAAAAACGGAATCCCCGATTCCAGTCCGGCTTCTTTAGAACATTCGCAAATCGTAAATGAGAAAAACGGAATTCCCGATTCCAGTCCGGCTTCTTTAGAACATTCGCAAATCGTAAATGAGAAAAACAGAATCCCCGATTCCAGTCCGGCTTCTTTAGAACATTCGCAAATCGTAAATGAAGAAAACGGAACTCCCGATTCCAGTCCGGCTTCTAAATCGGCCTCATTAAGCAAATCCGGACAAGCCGCTTCAAAATCGGAAAAAGATATCCCTCTTTCTTCCGTGGTTGTAAAGTCCAAGTTTCCACTTCAAATCAAATTGATGGCGGTAATTTCCGTTTTGATGACATTCACCGTCTCCACCATCATTTTCTTCGCTTCTTCCGCATTCCGAGAAGATTCGGAAGTTCGAGTCCTTCAGAACAATTTAAATTTGGTAAATATTTTAGGATTAAAAATCAAAACCGATATCAAAGAAATTCTTTCCAACGGAAAACAAATCGTCGGAGCTTTGGTTCAGGGAAATGAGGGAATTTCATTCGCGGACATCTTCTTTCAGAACGATCCGGACTTTATTTATGCGGGCCTCTATCAAATTGAAAAAGACTCGCCTGTCGCGGTCAACCAATTCTACAACGAACCTTATTTAAACGAACTCAGTGTTTCTTCAAAAACGATTTCTAATCTTGTGCAAAACAGATCCGGATTCATCCAAAAATCCATTCTTACCGGCGGAAGAATGGAGAATCTAAGCGCCGAGTTTAAGGAACCGATCTTCGCAATCGCGATTCCTTCCTCCGGCTCCAATTCGAAAGTCTTGGTTCTGATCCTTCGTCTGGAAAAGTTTCTTAACGCATTCCAAAAACAAGATATATCCGATGTATTCATGGTGAACGGAGAAGGAGATCTAATCGCTCATTCGGATGCGAAACTTCTTCAATCAAATACGAATTTTATGAATCTTCCGATCGTGGAATCTATGGTCAAAAGCTCGGAAAATACGAAACAAATCGAATACAAAGACAAAGACGGTAAGGTTTGGTTTGGTTCGTATCAAAAACTGGGCTTCGGCGGAGCCGCCGTCATTTCGATCGTTCCGGAAGATAAGGCATTCGAAGCGGTTTATAAGATTCAAAAAACGAACCTTCTTATTATGGGAATCGCGCTTTGTTTGGCCCTACTCATCGTCTTTTTCTTCGCTAAGACGATCACCAAACCGTTGTTACACTTATTGCAAGCCACGACAGAAATCGCACGAGGAAATTTTAAAATCAGAATTAGTTCCACCACAAAAGACGAAGTCGGCCTTCTTACAAACTACTTCGTGGACATGGGTAAAGGTCTCGAAGAAAGAGAAAAAGTAAAAGACGCTCTTGGAAGGTTCGTAAACAAGGAAATCGCGGAGATGGTCTTAAAGCACGAACTTACCCTCGGAGGGGAAAGAAAAATGTGCGCGATTTTCTTCTCCGATATTCGTAGTTTTACTTCGATATCCGAAAAACTTCAACCGGAAGAAGTCGTTGAATTCCTAAACGAATACATGACTGAGATGGTACATTGTGTCAACGAAACGCACGGAATCGTGGACAAGTTTATCGGAGACGCGATCATGGCGACCTGGGGAGCCGCTAAGACATCCGATAAAGACGCCGAAAACGCGATTAACGGTTCCCTGATGATGAGAGAAGCGCTTCTGAAATTCAATCAAGGAAGAGGTGGAGATAAAAAACCAATCATTCAAATCGGTTGCGGTTTGAATTATGGTCCCGTGATCGCGGGTCAAATTGGTTCCGAACAAAGGCTCGAATACACTGTAATCGGAGACGCGGTAAACCTCGCATCGAGAGTGGAAGCCTTAAATAAGCCTTTCGGAACCGACATCCTCATCACACAAAATCTTTTGGATCACGTTCCCGATATCTTCAACGTGGAAAAGATGCAATCGATCAAAGTAAAAGGTAAGGAAGAACCGCAGATAATCTATGCGGTTTTGGGAAGAAAAGACGATCCGAACTGTCCTAAATCTGTCGAAGAACTGAGAAAAAAGATCGGAATCGTTTGGGAACCACCTAAGAAAGATAAAACGAAAGACCCCGAAGCCGGAGAAGTTAAGTATGAGATACTTGACTGAAGGAAAATACGTAGTCACATTTCTTACGGGACTCTTCCTCACTTTTAATATATTACTGTACCTTCATTTAACTTCGGGGCATAAAAAGGGAAGTAATCCTGAGATCGGAAAGATAATCTTTAAAAATAGAAAAGCCCAGAGAAAATTCGACTCCGAAGTCGTCTGGGAAGAAATCGAAACCGAAATGAAAGTCAGAAATAAGGATACGGTTCGTACTGACGACAAAGCCGAAGCCGTTTTGGTTCTAAACGACGGAACCGAAATCAAACTCGACGAGAATAGTATGATTTTTCTGGACTTTTCGGATAAAAACCTATCGATCGACTTCGCATACGGATCGGTTTCCGCCAACAAGGACAGCGGCACCGAGATGAAGATCAAAAGCGGAGAGACCACAGTGGAAGTAGACAAGGGAGACCTCAAACTTTCCAAAGCGGAGGATCAAGCTCTCAATCTTGAAGTTTCCAAGGGTAACGCAAAGGTAATATCCGGAAATCAGGAATCCAATTTAACAAACAACCAAGCGATCGAATTGAAAAACGGGAAATCTGAAATTCGTTCGCTATCGATCTCTCTGAATTCTCCCGGGGATAGAAAATTCTTTCAAACTTCGACGAGTTCCTTTCCGGTATCCTTTAATTGGAACAAAGCGGAAGCCGTAAAAGAATATACATTAGAAATTTCGAATCATCCAAGTTTCTCAAAGAACGTAATTCGATCCAAAGCGAATGGAATTTCCCTAAGTAAGTCTTTGGACAAAGGAACGTATTTTTGGAGAATCACCGCAATCAATCCGCAATCCAAGACGCCCGAATATAGCGAAACTCGCTCTCTTACCATATTAGGAGATTTGAAACCTTCTCTTTTTACTCCGACAAAATCAGAGGAATTCAAATTCACATCCAACCCTCCAAACGTAGTCTTTCAATGGACTTCCGTCGATTTTACGAATACTTATAAGTTCGAATTGGCGCAAGATAAGAACTTTAAGGAAATTCTCGTCAACCAGGAAATCCAAGGCGCTCTTTTTCGTTGGGACAAAGCGAAGGAAGGAAAATATTTCGCAAGGGTCACGCCAAAACCTTCTTTGACCGATTTAAAAGTATTTTCCTCGGAAGCAATTTCGTTTAACTTGAGAAAGCTGGAAAAACCGGAACCTCCCGCTTTGAAAAAACCTTTCGACCAGGAAGAAATCGCCCTTCGCAAATCCTCCAAAGAAGGAAATCTATTCGTATGGTCCGGTTCCGCAGACTTTGTGGAATATATCTTGGAAATCGCAAACGATTCGGAATTTAAGAATATCATATTTAACAAAAAGACGAATTCTTTATCCATGATTTCTTCTCCGATCACGAACGCCGGCACTTACTTCTGGAGAATCAAAGCTTCTACAAAGGAAGGCGAGTCGATTCTTTCGCCCAGCAGACAATTTAACGTTCAATCTTTGGAAAATTTAGGACTTCTATTTCCCGTAAACGAACAAGAACTGGGACATCCGGCCAACCATAGATTGACTTTCCGTTGGCAAAGACCGGACCCTTCCGGAGTTTATAGATTGGAAGTTTCTAAAAACTCCGGATTTTCGGGAGACGTGATTCGGGAAAATTTCCGTTCCTCTTCCGGAACCGTGAGTATTCCTTCCGTCGGAGAATACTTCTGGAAGGTTTCTCTTTTGGGTTCGAGCGGGGAAAATTTATTAACGAGTAAAACTCAAAGTTTTAAAACTTCGGACAACTCTCCTTTCTTAAGTCAGAGTTATCCTACAACCGAAGAAACGATCGATATTTCCAACCGGGAAAGTATCGAATTTCGCTGGGAAACGGAAGGAAACATGGAATCCGTAACCCTGGAAATCTTAGAAATAAAATCCGGCAAAAACAAATCGATTTTGAAAAAGGAAATTCGAGGGGATTCTTATTCTCTTAAGGATTTTGGAATATTAGAAGAAGGCAAATTTCAATGGAGAATCTCGGCCAGATACAGAGACAAAACGGGAACACAAAAATTTACGATCCCGATTTCCAGAAACTTCGAAATCAAGCTGAGTAAAACAATCCGACCTCCGGAAATTCTTTCGCCAAAGGAAATTTATGTGGAATAGAATTCTTTTATCTTGTGTTCTTTTTTCGATTTCCTTTTCCGTTTCGGGCGAAGAGGAAGGTAGATATCTGGAATGGAAACCTGTTCCCGAAGCCGGTAGTTACATAGTAGAAATCAAAGATGCCAGCGGAAGAATCACCCGCGAAAAAACAAAAGCCACTCGTTTCGAAGTGAACCTTCCGCCCGGGGTGTACGAACATAGGATCGGGGTACTCAATAAATTCGGAAGATTTCCAGTGTTCTCCGAGTGGGCTTCCTTCGAAGTAATCGTTTCTCGGGCCCCGTTCATAAATCCCGATTCCGGCGTAAGAATCTTAAAGGAAAAATTGGGATCTTCCTTAATCGTCAAAGGCGAAAATTTTACGGAAGCGATGAACGCTACGCTGCTTCTCCCTTCAGGCGAAACAATCAAAACCGAATTCGAATTCGTCAATTCAAAAGAAATTAGAATCAAGACCGAAAATCTGAATCTTAAAGAAGGAAGCTATACCCTCTCTCTGGAAAACCCTAGAAACAAAAAGTCCGCCCAAGAAGGATTTTTAGTCCTCGCCGATTCGGAAAAGGAACTTGCGGAGCTTGTTAAACGAAATAAACAGGACAATCGGATTTTATATCCCCAAATTCAATGGGGACCCACTTTTCAATCCGCAATTTTGCCAGGTTGGGGACAATCCAATCAGGATAAAAAATATAAACGTTGGCTTTTTCCGATTTTAATCATAGGCGCAATCGTTTATTCCACGGAAAGACTTTCGGCATACAACTCCAGTTTGGCCGCTCTAGAGCAAAGCAAAACGTTGAATCAAAGCTTTTTTCTCATGAGCGACCCCGCATTTCTTCCTCTTGCAACCTACTCTTATCTGCAGGTTCAATCCGATTACTCTAACGCGGTCTCTCACTACGAACAATTCAATACTTCATTGGAAATTATCGCCATTCTGTATTTGTTAAACATACTGGATGCGGCATTGATCGGTTCTAGCGCTTCCAAAGCAGCTTACGAATCAGATCGAAAGATAGTTCCCTTCTTTAAAACCAGAAAAATAGAATCGATTCAAGGAGACCGTTCCTCGAATATTTTTTCTCCGAACTCATTCGAAATAGGAATGAAAATTTTTCTATAACTTTTGCGACAATCCTAACATTCCAATCCGCGAAAAAAATAAATTCCTCAATCCTCGCCATTTAAAGTAAATTCTGAAGTTCTTCCCAACGTTCCAGCTTCGAAGGCAGAACGGTATGAATCTCCGTAAGTCGATTACCGACGGTCGCCAATTCGTTCGGCTTTCCGGTTCCCGATTGAAGAATTTCGGTGAGTTTACGCTCTTCCTCTTCCAGAGAAAAAATCTCCGTTTCCAAAACGTCCAATTCTTTCTTCTGATGGAAGCTTAATCCCTTTTTAGTTTTTGAAGAATCGATTCCTTTCGGTTTTATCTCGATTTCTTTTTTTTCCCTTTGCTTATTTAGATAATTCTTATATTCCAAATATTCGGAATAATTTCCAGGAAATTTTTCAACGATTCCTTCGCCCTGAAAAATAAAAAGATAATCCACCGTCCGATCCATAAAGTAACGATCATGCGAAACGACGAGAACACATCCCCCGAACTCGGTCAGAAATTCCTCCAAAACAGAAAGGGTTCGAATGTCCAAATCGTTCGTAGGCTCGTCCAAGATCAAAAAATTCGGATCGGTCATCAGAATGGAAACGAGATAAAGCCTCCTTTTTTCCCCACCCGATAAATTCTTAATATAACTCGCTTGCAATCTTGTATCAAAAAGAAATAGTTCGAGCATGTCGGCCGCACTTAAAACACGATCATCGCTCATTCTGATCGAAGCGCCGCATTCCTTCTTGATATATTCGATCACTCTCATATCGCCTGAAAGCTCTTTGGAAACTTGATCGAAATAACCGAAATTCGTATTCATTCCGACGCTTACGTCTCCCGAATCCGGTTTTGTCCTACCCACAATCATATCGAGGAGGGTGGATTTTCCCGATCCGTTCGAACCTACGATCCCGATCCGTTCCCCGTTTTTAAACGTATAAGAAAAATTATATACAATGGGTTTATGATATGATTTGTGCAGATTTTTCAATTCGAGAATTTTTTTCCCGAGCCGTTTGCCCGAAACGGAAAAATCCAAAACGATTTCTTTTCCCGCCTTTTTACGATTCAAAACCTCAAGCGCACGATCGGTCCTTCCCTTTTGTTTGGTTCCTCTCGCCTTCGGTTGTCTTCGAAGCCATTCTAATTCTTTTTTGAGAAATTGTTTTTCTTTCTGCTCCGCTTTTTCGCGGATAACTTCGGCTTCGTTTTTTTTCTCCAGGTAAAATCCGAAATTTCCCGGAAAGGAAAGTAAATTTCCGTTTTCCAATTCTAGAATTCGTTCCGTGATCTCTTCTAAAAAATAACGATCGTGAGTGACAAGAAGAACGGCTTTTTTAGTTTCGATCAGATAGTCTTGAAGCCAGAGAATCGCATCCACGTCCAAATGATTGGTCGGCTCGTCGAGAACAAGAAGATTGGACTCTTCGATTAAGATTTGAACCAAAGCAACTTTTTTGAGCATTCCGCCAGACAAAGAACCCATTCGAATCGAAAGATCCCGTATATTCAATTCTTTCAAAAGGGACCGATACCAAGATTCCAGCTCCCAAGCTCCAAGCCGATCCATCTCCAACATCAAACGATTGTATTCCTCCTCCGCTTCTACGTCTCCCGAATCCAAACGTCCGCAAACCGCCTCATAAGACCGAATCGTTTCCAAGATCGGGCTCGAACTAGAAAAGATATGTTCCAAGACGGTATGATTCGGATCAAAAGAGGGAGATTGAGATAAAACCGCGATCCGAAGAATTTTATTCTTCATAATCTGTCCGCTGTCTGGAACGTCCAAACCGGCGAGCATTTTCAAAAGGGTCGTTTTTCCGGAACCGTTGATTCCCAGAATTCCGATTTTTTCCCCTTCGTTGATTCCAAAACTGATTTGATTGAATAAAACTTTAGAACCGATTTCTTTAGAGATCTTATCGACAGATATTAAATTCATAGGCCGGATACTTGCAGATTCCGAAGTAGAATTACTGAGGACAAGTGTTTTTAGGCTTTAAATCGGATTTGAAATTTCGTTCCTCTTTCCTCTCCCGCAGGAAGAAGTACAAACTTACCTCTGAGTTGTTTGGAAAGAATTTCCACGAGTCTGAGCCCCAAGGACTCAGATTTGTCAAGGTCGAATTTTTCAGGCATACCGATTCCGTTATCCCCAACTTCCAAAACGGATTCTCCCATGTCCAATCGAAGCTTCACCGAAATTTGACCTTCGCTTTCGTTCAAAAACGCATATTTCAGGGAATTAGTCACGAGTTCGTTGACGATAAGTCCCAACGGAATCGCTGTTTCGATCGAAACAAAATTCGGTTTGGAGGAAACATTGAATTCCACTTTCTTTTCTTTTCCAAAAGAATGAAGAAGACTGATCAAAAGGGTGTTGAGATAATCACAAAAATCGATTTTTGTAATATTCTCGGATTGATAGAGTTCCTTGTGAATCAAAGCCATAGACTGAATTCTACGCTCGCACTCCTTGAGAATCCGAGAAATTTTTTCGTTCTGAGAATATTCGGCCTGTAAACCCAAAAGACTTGCCACCACTTGAAGATTGTTCTTCACTCTATGATGAATCTCTTTCAACATTACCTCTTTTTCTTCCAGGGTTTTTTTCAGTTTTTCCTCATCGCTCTTTCTTTCGGTAATATCCCGAATGATCTGAGTTGCACCGATCAGATTATGAGAAGAATCTCGAATAGAACTGTAGCTGATTTCAAATATCGCGACATCCTGAACTAAACCGTGTATCGTTCTTTCCGTGGTATATACTTCTCCCCGAAGAGCGCGGCTCCAATTTTCGATCACCACACTTCGTTCGAGCGGATCCCAAATGAGTTCGGGAAGAAGATTTCCTTCCTCGATTTTTTTTCCGTAGAGTTTCCAAAAACTAAGTTCAAAGGAAGAATTAAAAGCGATTACACGAAAGTTGATGTCCACCGCGCAGATGGCGTCCTTCGTTCCTTCGATCACTCCGCAAAGCCTCTCCTGAGTCACCTTAAGTTTGGAACGAAGCCTCTCTAGTTCCAGTTCGGCCCGTTTTCTAGAGTTGATGTCTCTTATGATCGCCTGGAAGTACTGACGATCACTTTCAAAAAAAGTGGTCGCGACCACTTCCACAAATAAAGTGGAGCCGTCTTTTCGGACGAATTCCTGTTCAACGATCCCGACTCCCACTCCTTCTTGGATCATTTTCTGAATCCTTTGTTTGACGATATTTTGGGACCGGTAGTGAATAAATTGGAAAATCGGTCTTCCGATCACTTCTTCAACCGAATCGTAACCGAGCATTCGAATCAATGCGTCATTCGCTTTCAAAATTTTACCTTCAGAGTGAATCACGAGTCCGTCCTGGGAAAAATCAAAAAGAAGTTGATAGTGTTTTTCCGTGATCGAGATCGGCTCCATTTTATTTGCGACTATCCTCAAAATTTAAATTTTTTATTACAAAGATCTGATGAAAACTCAAACGCCGTGTTTCCTTGAAATCGGTTGTCTTATTCCCGAAACCGAATGCTCCACTCCACAAATCATTTTACAGATCCTTTGACAAATCGTATAAATTTGAGTAGCTACTATACTTAGGTCGATCGGCGCCAAGAAAGATGCCGAGTTTTTTTGGGGACAGATGTACCGGCACTTTTTAGGGATCAGGAACGAAAAGTCAATCAAACCCGATTATCCAGATCAAAAAAGAAAAGACCCAAGGCTCTTTTACATTCCTTAAAAAATACAGTCGATAAAAAAAGTTCTATCAAGATCAAAAAATTTTATCTTGCACTTCTCCCAAAAACGAATTTTTTAAACCAGAATCAAATCCCTTGAAAATTATGGAAAATGTAATATATATGAAGGGTTTCGCATTCAAATATGATTTCTATTTGAGAATATTCTTTTTCTTCAAAACATTTTCTTATTTTGCTTGTTTGATATTTTCAATGTAGAAAATTATAAAACCCTCTATTTGGTTATAGGAATAAATGACTTCTTTACGACCTGATTTCAATTTTCTAATCTTGAATTCTTCAGGAGAAGCGATCACTTGGAACTTTTATCAGCCATTTCAGGAGTTTAGAGAAAATTTAGAAAATCGAATCCATCCTTCCCAATGGAACTGGACAACACCCGAATCCTGGACTTCCATCTGGGAGGAAGCCAAATCTCCAAATGAAAAAACTTCTTTCCTTAAGGCAAGTTATCAAAATCAAAAAAAAGAATCTTTAGACTTAGAAATCCAGGTTTTACCCTTAGGACAAAATCATATTTTACTTTCGTTTTTTACGGATCCGAAATTATCCGTTTCGGAAACTCCTAGCATTTTTTTACAGGACGCAGAACTTCGTTCTACGATCTTTCAGAAATCGACTAACACGATTCTATTGCTCGATCCGGAAAAAGATCTGATTCTCGAAACCAACCAAACCGCAAACCTACACTTCGAAACCCAAAATCCATCCGAGATTTTGAATATTCCATTTTCGAATTTACTTACCCCTGGATTTTCCTCTTCCGAATACGAATCCAGAAAGAGAAAAATTTTATCTGGAGAAACCCCCTCCTGGGAAGTGGAATTTCAAACATTTCGGGGTAGAAAATTTTGGGGAAATACTTCCTTTCGAACGGTTTCCACCCGTTTGAACCGAATCATTCTAGTCCAGATCAAAGATATCACCGAAAAAATCAACGCGCGAAAATTTATCTTGGAACAAGCGGCAACGATAACGGAACAGGAAGCCAACCTGAGCGCGATTATTGAAAACTTGGAAGCGATGATATGGTCCATCGATAAAAATTATCAATTACTCATATTCAATTCTCAATTCCAAAACGCAATGCAGGACTTTTATCATTCTGAAATCTCGCCCGGTTTTAACGTATTTCAAAAGGAACTTCCTCCGAAGGTTTTCGAATACTGGAAGGAATTCTATGATAGGGCATTGTCCGGAGAAAAGTTTAGCGTAGCGGGCAAAAGACCAAACCAGGACGGAACCTTCGTTTTCAGCGAACTTTCCTTTCATCCGATCAGAAACGCGGAATACGAAATCACGGGAGTCAGCGCGATTTCCGTAGACATCACGGATAAAAAGTTAGCCGAGGAAAAATTCAAACTTCTATTTGAACGTTCGAGCGAACCTCACGTGTTATACGACGACTCCGGAATTTTCGAATGCAACCCCGCAACTCTGAAAATGCTTCGATGCTCCGATAAAAAACTCGTTTTAGGAAAACATCCGGCTCATTTCTCTGCGGAAATTCAAGCCGACGGAAGAATAGAAAAAAAGACGATGAGCGAATTCGAATCGATCGCCCTGAAAAAAGGTTCTTATACATTCGAATGGGTCTATAAACGTTTTAACGGAGAAGAATTTTCCACAGAAGTCACTCTGATTCCCATCATAATCAGCCAAAAGCGAGTTTTTCTCTCCGTCTGGCACGAAATCACCGAACGAAAAGTATATGAAGATTCTCTAAAGCGTGCTAAAGAAAGCGCCGAAGCCGCGTCCAAAGCGAAAACGGACTTTCTAGCGATGATGAGTCATGAAATCAGAACCCCTCTCAATGGAGTAATCGGTACGGTGAGTCTTTTGGAAGGCACACCTCTCGGCGCGGAACAAAGAGAATACTTGGATATCATCAAGTCGAGTGGGCAAAATCTACTTATTTTGTTAAACGACATTCTGGATCTTTCGAGAATCGAATCCGGGCAGCTTACGCTCGAAATGCAACCCGTATCTCCGGAAAAACTCACAAGCGACGTGATCAATTTGTTCCGCCCCATGGCGGAAGAGAAAGGCCTTGTGATCGAATTCGGCATATCCTCTCTGGTGCCGAATTGGATTATCTCAGACCCTTACAGACTGAGACAAATTTTGACGAATCTTCTCGGAAACTCGATTAAGTTCACGGAAAGAGGAAAAATACTTTTGAAAGTGGAAGCCGAAAAATTTCCGAACAATAAATTCAGACTTATCTTTCACGTAAAGGACACGGGAATCGGCATCGCCGAAGAGAAATTGGAACTTCTTTTTAGGGCTTTCAGTCAGGTGGATTCTTCCACTACTCGGAAATACGGAGGTTCTGGACTCGGTCTTACGATCAGTAAAAAATTAGCCGAGTTGATGAAAGGTGAAATCATCGTAAAAAGCCAAGTGAATCAAGGTTCCGAATTTACCTTATCCATTCTTACGGAAAGATTAGAATACGAAATCCCGGCCGGAATTCAAGAACTTCATTCTAAGAACTTGGCAACCATAGCAATCCTTTCTCTCCAAGAATTCGAATTTAGGGAACAGATAAAAAAATTCTGCGAACGAAACGGATTTTCGGTTAAGATTGTAAAAACGGCAAAAGAAGCGATTCGTACCATCCGTGAAGAAGAAAAAATCGGAATTTTTCTAACGGACCTAAACCTTCCGGATATGAATCTACCCGAGATGTTGGACGAACTCAAAAATCAAAACCCTTCTTTAAAACTTACGATCATTCTTTTTGTGGAAAAAGAACTGAAGGATTCCTATTATCGAGTTACGAACGGACTTTTCAACCGTCCCGGATTTAATATCTTTATGATGTTTAAACCGATTCTATTGGAAGAACTCAGTAAAAATTTCGAAAAAGCGTTTCCCACCAAGGTTCCAAAAGAAGAAAAACAAGGAGAGAATGAAAAGCCACTCTCCGAAAGGATTCCGCTCAAAATTCTTTTAGTCGAAGACAACTTAATTAATCAGAAAATCGCTCTTCGTCTTCTTATGAAACTTGGGTATGCCGCCGACACCGCGTTAAACGGTCTGGAAGCCATCGAATGTTTGAAAGAGCGAAATTACGATCTAATTTTTATGGATATACAAATGCCCGAGATGGACGGCTACGAAGCCACACATCTTATCCGAAAAGATTTCGCAAAATCGAAACCGGTAATCGTAGCAATGACGGCTAACGCAATGGAAGGAGACAAGGAAAAATGTCTGGAAGCGGGCATGGATGCCTATATTGCCAAACCGATCCAAATTCAGGACATAGAGTCCGCGATCATTCTCCTTTTTCAATCTTAGAATGTTTTTTAAAGATTTTGAATACTCTTATAAGATCTTCGCCGATCGTCCCATCCTCTCGCAATCAAAAATATACCGGGAATTTTTTAGAAATCAGATCGTATATCTCTTTCTCAGTTCCCTTGCATAAGTCAAGTCGTGCGTCAACATTCTCAAACGTTTAGCTAAAAAATGGGAAATCGCCTGATAAAATTTTAAAGAAGCTTTGGAATCTTTTTCAAAGACCGTCTTTAAATGATCGTAGGGAATTCTCAAAAGCTCGGATCTCTCCATCGCTTCTACCGAAGCGGAACGTTTCCCCGGATCCAAAAATGGCAATTCGCCGAAATGATCTCCCGTTGCAATTGTGGTCACGTTCACGTCATCCCCTTTTTCAGTGGAGGTAAGAACTTTTAAAGTTCCGTAGATCACCACGAAAAACGCCTTTGCGTCGTTGCCTTCGTGAAAAATTGCATCGCCTTGTTCGTAAACTTTATATTCCGTCTTTTCCGCAATGGCGCTCAATTCGTCCTCCGTAAAATTGGAGAAAAGATATATGTCTTTTAGAATTTCTTCTTTCGTATGTTGCATAATAGTATTTCCCGAAATGCGAATGTAAAATTCAGTTTAAATAATGCAAGCAGGTTCCGTAACCCACCCAGTTCCCAAATACTCAAAAATATACTTTATATCCCGCATTCAATTCGGATCGCATACCATAGCGATCTCGCGTTCTTTCCAGTATTTTTTCGACTCAAAAAAACTTCCCCTATTTTCTGATTTTCAAAATCGCATTTAAGCGTATGTTTTGAAACTATGAAATATTTCTTTTTTTATTATGGCGCCTGTGCGAAACGATTGGAGCAACCGTCGGAATTTCTTTACAAAAAAACTCTGATCCCGGGCAATTCGAATAAAACCGGTGTTTTTGGGAGATTTTTTAGAATCCATCGGCCTTTTTTCGTTAAATTGGTAGAATTGACAATTGTCCCCAAACCACACCACTCAAATCATAAAAGCACAGTTTGAAAATAATAAGAAAAACGATCCCCATTAAGCAGACTTGAATCGCCAATAAGACGACCTTCTTCCTGAGACCGTTTATCGGAACAACTAAAAATAAAATCTATCATCTACGGGCCTTGTAAGCTGATCTACAATGCGGTCTTTGAACCATTGGGTTTATATAAGAATTCCTTTTGATTAAAAATTTGTCCCGAAACCTAAAAAAAATCAGCTGCAATCATTCGAAAAAACCTGAAAGAAAAAAATCGAAGCAATACGTTCACTGTCGATCAAAGAAAAAAAATTACGATTCGTTTTGTCAGTTTGGAAGAATCAAAGATCTCAAAATACGATTTCTATAACGCCCAATGATACCTAGTGATCCGAAAATAAAAAATCGCATTCGCCCATCCCTCGTTTCGTTCGGATCAAATCCGAGTTAAGAAGCTTGATGGAAAGATTCGGAGTTGAAATAACGGACGAATGAAGAATCCAGTTTCTCCTTCGAATCAAAAGTCGATTTCAAAATCTATCCAAATTCCTATCGGAGACTCTCAAACCCTGGCGGCAGAAATTTATGGGGAGTTTCCTCTTTCCAAACATTCCTCTCCCCCTGTGATCTGTATTCACGGCCTTACCGGTAATCTCAAAAACTTTGCCCCTCTCGCGAAAGAACTCGTCAAACAAAACCTTACGATAATCACATACGATCTTCGCGGCAGAGGACAATCCTCCAAGCCGCAAATCTCCTATTCTCACGATTTACATGCAGAAGATATAAAGTTCATGTTGGACTTTCTAAAAATCGAAAAAGCGAATTTTCTGTCTCATTCTTTGGGTTGTTGGATTTCTCTTACCTTTGGTAAAAATTATCCGCTAAGAACCAACAAACTCTGTTTAATCGACGGAGGAGGACAACTTTCCTTTAAAAGGAAACTTTCCAGCCTATTTATGATCCAAGAATCTTTACAACGTTTAGGAAGACCGTTTTCTTCCCGGGAAACGTATCTCAAACTTGCGAAAGAATCTCCGATCTTTAGCTCTTGGAACAAGGATATCGAGGACTTTTTAAACTATGAATTGGAAGAAATTCGTACGATTGATTCCGGTGCTACCGAATATAGATGCAATATTCCGATTTACGCGATCGATTCCGAACTGAGAAATATGGGCGGGGCGTTAAAGCCTTGGAAGATACCTTTGAGATTTTTACAAAATCCAATTGCAAGTTTTAGAATATTAAGGAAAAATAATTCTTCTCCTTACGCCCAAATCCTTTCCCCCGTTTTAGTAATTCGGGCCGGAAAACCGAATTTTCAAAAAGGAGACGAACTACTTCCGGACGAGGCGATACATATCTTTAAAAGAAAACTCAAACGATCCGTGTTTCTCACTCTACCTGATAAAAATCACTACGAAGCGATCCTTCTTCCGGATTTGAAAAGGGACGAGACCATCTCCTGGTTCTTTTCAAAGTTTCACGGATAGAATTATCCTACTTTTTCCAACGACAACATTACGAATAGTAGATATCCGTCTTTAAGTTAACATCCGATCTTTAAGCGTAAAAGAAAAACAGAAAACTTAAAATTGAAGAAAGCATATCAAAGATCGGGCAAATCCAAAGCTATCAAAATGGCCGTAATATCATCTTGTATTCTCTGTGATCCTAAATGTTCAATCAGGCTTTGTAAAATGGCCGGAATTGTTTCTTCCATAGGTTCCCCAAATTTTTTCGCGAGAATATTCTGAACAGCGAGCTCGCCAAACTGTTGTTTGTCCGAATTAAACTCCTCATAAATTCCGTCCGTTAGCAAGAACAAACGATCTCCGTATTGATAGCTAAATTTAAAAACACCGTATTGATTGTTCGAATCAAGACCGAGTAAAGACCCCGTTCGATCCAACCCCAACACAAGATCTTTGGAAAGAAAAAATTGAGTGGGATGACCACCGGAAGCATACGAGATTTTTTTGGAAACCGTGTCTATATCCGCAAGAAAACAAGAGAAGAACATTCCTATATTTCCGAAATTCTTGCAATATTCGCGGTTGAATTCCGTAAGAATAGTTCCCGGATCCGTATCTTTTTTTTTAATGGACTCCAAAATTCCTTTGAGAGTCATCGTAAGAAGAGCTGCTTGGATTCCGTGCCCCGTCGCATCCGCAAGAAAAACCCGGAGAACCCCTGGACGAATTTGGAATAGATCGTAAAGATCCCCGCCCACTTCCATCATCGGAAGATACATGGAATGGATTTGGATCCCCGCAATGGAAGGAATATCCGGAAGAATTTCCGTCTGAAGCTTTTTCGCAAGATTCAATTCCTCTTTCATTCCTTTGTAGTACCCTGCGAGTAGCCTGGATCTCTGCCGAACCTTCTCTTCGAGTTTTTCCAAGAGTTCTTCTTTTTCACGATCCATTCGCCTCAGGTTCTCATTAGCCCGCTTTAGCTCCATTAGAATTCTATGTTTTTCTGATATATTCCGAATGATGACGTGATATTGACAATCCTCCTCGGGTCCCGTGACCGAAACAGAAATCTCCGAAATCAAAATCGTTTTATCCTTTCGAATCATACGAATCGGCCCGAAAGGTCTCTGCCTTTTTTTATCCGGAAGATCAGCAATGTATTTTAGAATTCTATAAAATCGCTTTCGGACCCGAAGTGAAAATAAGTGTTCGATGGAACTTCCGATCAGCTCGGAAGAAAGATATCCGAACGCTCTCTCCGTGGCCGGATTAGCCAAGATCACCCTGAAATTATCATCTAAGGAAATGATCGCGTCGATCGCGGAATCAAACAATATGGAATAACGGGAGTCGTGGTCTTTCTGTTCTGATTGTTGGGAGCCGTCCATGGCAAATTGAAGGAGAATCTAGTAGGTTATCTCCCGTAAAGTCCTTTTCAAAGCGATTCGGGAAGATCCAAATAAAAGCGTGTGACTCCGTTTCCACTTTCGAAAGAAATATCTCCTTTCATTTCACGAACTAAGTTATAGGAAACCGTAAGTCCGAGACCCGTGCCTTTTCCGATGTCTTTTGTTGTATAAAAAGGATCGAAAAGTTTATGCCTGTTTTCTTCCGGAATACCGATTCCGGTATCCTCTATGATAGTGCGGACGAAATTTAAATCTCCTTTTTTTAATTTCTCCCAACGAACGGTAATGACTCTTTTTTGACTCGGATCGGAATTACTTTCAATCGCATCTTTCGCATTTGTAAGCAGATTGAAATACACCTTTCTAAGTTTTCCGACGGAGCAAGCCGCAAAGATAGGAGTCTCCAGATCGGATACGACCGTTTCGATTTTCGACTTATCGATACAGGCTTTTATCACGCCGAACGCAGAATCGAAAACGGATTTGATATTTTGGATTTTTATTTCTTCCTTATCGATTCGAGTGAAGGTAAGCATATCTTTGACGATTTCGGAAATTCGATTTCCTTCTCGTAGAATAATTCCTGCATATTTACGAAGAGGATTTCCGTTTTCGATACCATTAAACATAATTTCCGCATAATTGATCACTCCCATCAATGGATTATTGATTTCATGTGCAACTCCCGCGGAAAGAGTTCCGATTGCGTCTAATTTTTCCTTTTGAACCCAAGAAGCGCTCGATTTTTCCCAATCCGCCACAGAAGTCCTTTGAGAATCGAACTTTACAGCGGTTCTATCAAAAATCTGAGGAGCTTCCAGATAGGCAAAGATTCGCAGTTCTTCACGATCGAAAGCAAAAGAAACCGAATATTCCTTTTGAACCCCTTCTTTTGTAAGAAAAAGAACAGAATAAGAGGGATTTTCATTCGAAAAGTTCGCACAAGGCCAAAGAGAAGGATCGGAAAAATGGAATGTAGTATCTTTAAACTGACAAATTTGATTCCAGTTTTGAATTCCCTCTAGTTCTGTTTTTGAATAACCTAGAGTTCTACAAAAAGCAAAGTTTGCTTTTTGGATTAAAAGAGACGGCTCTAAGATACAGGCCGGTAACGGAAAATGTTCGAAAAAATCATAGGGCATTTGGTTATAAAGCTATCGCAATCGGAAGGCTCCTCCTTTTTACGATAGATTAGAACCGGAAAGCTGAACAAATCTAATGTCAGAATCCGGTAAAATCTGTTACAAAAGAAAAAAACTCAGTACACTTTAAGCAGTTCCACTTCAAAAATGAGAGTGGAATTTGGAGGAATGGCCGCACCCGCACCTCTTGAACCGTAACCTAGTTCGGGAGGGATGGTAAGTTTGCGAATCCCGCCTTCTTTCATACCGCGAACCCCGCGATCCCAACCTTTGATGACTTCTCCGGCCCCCAAATTGAAAGTAAAAGGAGTTCTTCTATCTCTGGAACTGTCAAACTTCTTACCGCTAACCAACGTTCCAACGTAGTGCACCGTAACGTTCGATCCGGAAAATGCTTCCTTACCAGTTCCGATACGAATATCTTTGATAACTAAATCTTCTGCAAATATGGGAACTATGGCAACACAAAAAATTGCGAAGACGAATGTTAAACGTGTCAATTTCATTTTCCTCTTCCTCCGGTTCTTCTTACACCAGCTCCGGAAAAGCCTCCGACCTTCGACTGATTTCCGTGAATCTTGCCGGAAGCCCCTCCTCCTTTTATAGATTGTTTTTTCTCAAACTCTTTTCTTAGTTCCTCAGAATCGATTACCGCGATCTGTTTGCCCTGGATTTCTTTTTTATTCAATGCCACAATTGCTTTCGTTCCCGCGGAATCGTCCATTTCGACGGATCCATAAGACAAAGAACGTCCCGTAGTTTTATCTTTTTTAATATGCACTTCCTGAACGGTTCCGAATTCCGAAAAAATCTTTTTCAGTTCGTCTTCGGTCAGCTCCTGAGGTAGATTTCCTACTGATATCTTCATGATCTTTCCTTCTCGAGAATCAATTTGTAAAATCCGATTTTATTGAAAACCAAATTCCGTCAAGATCGGAACAAAACGGTCGAGTTTCATCCCGGCCTAATAAAAAAATTTCCAAAGAAACTGGAAATAAGAATTCTGGAATCCGTGGCCGACTTTTTTCAACTCAATCCGGGAGAAATTCTTACCCTAGCCGAAAAAGCGGGATACGAACCCTCCGGTCATTGTATGGCTTTGAACAGTTTGGAAAATCGAGTCTTCGACCTTAGGCTGGAAAACGGTTCCCATATCATTTCCAAATTCTATCGTCCCGGAAGATGGAGCAGAGAACAAATTTTAGAAGAACATCATTTTCTCCAAGATCTGAAAGAGGAAGAAATTCCGGTCTGTGCTCCCTTCTTATTTGAAAATGAAAGTAGCCTCTCTTTGTTTCAAGAAGACATTTATTATTCTTTCTGGCCCCGAGTAGGAGGAAGGTCTCCCGACGAACTGAATCCGGAAAATCTCAGAATTTTAGGAAGGCTTCTCGCCAGAATCCATAACATCGGCCAGGCGAAACATTTCGAACATAGGATCACGCTCGATTCCGAAACATATGGAACCGCTCCTTTAGAAACCCTACTTAAGGGAGAATGGATTCCTCCGAGCTGCAAAAAAGACTATCTCGAAGTCGCGAATCGAATTTTAGATCTCTTTCGGGAAAAAATAGAAACGGTTCCTCTGCACAGAATTCACGGAGATTGTCATAAGGGAAATCTACTCTTCGGAAAAGAAGGATGGTTCTTTGTCGACTTTGACGACTGCCTAAAAGGCCCGGCAGTTCAGGACTTTTGGATGTTGCTTTCCAGAGGAAAAGAAGGACTTGAAGAAAGAGAACATATTCTTTCCGGCTATAGGGAATTTAGGGAATTCAACGATTCCTGGTTTGATCTTGTGGAAATTCTTCGCGCAATGAGATTTGTTCACTACTCCGCCTGGATTTCCAGTAGGTTTACGACGGATCCTTCCTTTCCGGTTGCCTTTCCCCATTTTATGGGAAACGAATATTGGGAAAAAGAAACTCTGGAATTGAAGGAACAATACAAACTGATTTACAATTCACTGGGAGGAAAAAATTTCTTTTTCGTTACAGAATCGACTTCCCAAGAAGAAGAACTCACCAACAAGGATTTTTTTTGGGATTTGGAAGATTAACCGATTGATTTTGTAACACAAAAGTAATAATCACAGATAGGTTCGCGACAAAATTTCAGTTGTCCGGCTCCACGGATTTAACAGACTCAACTCTCAACAAAAGTTGTTAAGCCGTAGACTGCAACATAATGTTAGTCCGCAACCAGAGCCGCAAGCGCCGGATTTACGTTTAACAAGAGTCAAAGCGAAAATTTTAGATATTAACAAAACAATAAACGGAAGCGTTTCATGGACTTTTTTTTAATTATCGTCGTTCTGATGGCAATCCTCGGAGTCGGCGATCTCCTAGTCGGAGTTTCGAACGACGCGGTAAATTTTACCAACTCCGCCGTTGGTTCCAAAGCCTCCTCCAAAAGAATCATTCTGGTAGTAGCCGGAATCGGGATCATCCTCGGAGCCCTTTCTTCCAGCGGTATGATGGAAGTTGCAAGAAAAGGAATCTTTCATCCGAGCGGATTTGCGCTTCAGGACCTAATGTTCCTGTTTTTAGCGGTTATGCTCACGGATATTGTACTTCTGGATCTTTACAACACCCTAGGGCTTCCGACTTCCACAACGGTATCCCTGGTGTTTGAACTTTTAGGAGCCGCTCTTGCAATTGCGCTTTTAAAAACCGGAACTTTGAGCGGTGCGTTTCAAATTATCAATTCGGAAAGCGCACTCAAAATCATTTTCGGAATCGTAACGAGCGTGATCGTCGCTTTCTTTTCCGGAATCATTCTACAGTTTGTGTTCCGATTTATTTTTTCGTTCAACTTAAAGAATTCGATGAAATACTTTGGAGGGCTTTTCGGAGGACTTTCCGTCACTACCATGATCTTTTTTACGCTTTTATCGGCGATGAAAGGTTCCAACCTCATTCCTTCCGAAATAAGCGATTATCTGAACAAGAATTTCACGAACATCCTTCTGTTCAGCTTTGTGGGATTTTCGGTCCTTTTTCAAATTCTAGTATTATTAGAATGGAATATTCTAAAATTCCTAGTTTTGATCGGAACGGGTTCTCTCGCTATGGCCTTTGCGAGCAACGACTTGGTGAACTTTATCGGTGTTCCTCTCGCAAGTTTTACCACCTGGACTTTAATTCAGGCTGGGGGAGATCCAAACGCTTTGGCAACCGGTCTTGCAGGAAGCGTTCAGACTCCGAACTTTATCCTATTGGGCGCGGCGTGTATCATGCTTTTTTCTCTTTGGTTTTCCAAAAAAGCCGAATCGGTCACACAAACCGAAGTTACACTGGGCTCTCAGGGAGAGACATTAGAGAGTTTTAATACGAATTTGGTTGCTCGGGTCTTCGTCCAAATAGCACTCGGAATTTATACTCCGATTAAGGCGATTCTTCCCACAAGGGTTCGTAATTTCATCGGTAGACGTTTCGAACAGAAAAATTCTTTGGAGATCGTCAGAATGCACGAGACCGAAGCTTTCGACTTACTCAGAGCTTCTGTAAATATCCAAATCTCGAGCGCACTCATTCTGATCGGAACCCTTTACAAACTTCCGCTCTCCACAACCTTCGTGACCTTCATGGTGGCAATGGGAACCTCTCTCACAGACGGAGCTTGGAATAAGGAAAATTCAGTCAACAGAGTAAGCGGAGTTCTTACCGTAGTCGGTGGTTGGTTTTTTACGGCCATCATCGCATCGGCGACTGCAGGAGCAATCGGATCGATTCTGTATATCTTCGGATTCTCTTCGGTGATCGTCCTCGTTTTAATCGCGGCACTTTTGATATTCCTGTTTGCAAGGATTCACAAAAAGCGCCAGGAAACATACGACGAAAATCTGGAAAAACTCATCACTCTCAAAAAACATCCGGAAAGAGCCCTTTCCAGGACGATCTCTTCCATGCTTGCGAGTTTAAACGTTGCGAGAAAGGCTTTGAACAATGTTTGCGCTGGTTATGTAAACGGTAAAAAGAAGAATTTCAGACAAACTCAAAAACTTTTGAAAGACTTGAAAAAGATGAGGGAAAATTCACTCTCGAACTTTTTATCGATCGCAAACAAACATCTGGAAGAAGAAGATCTTTCTTCCATCCATCCGATCACGGAATCGATCAATCATCTGGATCGAATTACGGAAAGTATTTGGAATATTCTTAGAACCTCGTCGAACGGAATCAGTTCCTTTCATGAGGTTTCCAAAGACGAAAAGGAAGAAGTGAAAGAACTCAGAAAATCCGCCACAAATTTGATGGAGCTCATTGCTGATTCTGATAAATTTCCGGATCTTTTGGAAAAGGCAAGATCGGAAAAGAAAACTAGAAACTTAGAAAAAATCAAACAGAACATCTATAAAAGTCAGATGAAACGAATCAAAAAAGGAGACAGCAAACTGAAATCCAGCGTTTCCTACTTCGTGATCATCGACGAATTGATAGATATCAACGATAATCTTCTTTCTCTCGCGGAAGAGTTAAGCGTTGCGATTCCCTGGACTGAAAAGAAAAAGATAGAATTACAAAGTAAGTCTTTACTTGCACTCAAAGCAGAAGAGAAAAAAAAGAAGAAGTGAAGGAATTACAATTCCCCTCTTCTCTTTTACGTAACGCCGTGGTTTGTAAAAATCACGGCGTTTTTATTTTAGGAAGAAGAATCAAGAAAAGCGTTCTTTTTAGAAAATTGGGAAGAAAGAGGAAGCGCTTTCAAAAGAATAACAAATAATTAAAGACAGAACGATCGTTATGTTAAATATCGAATTCTAATATTCTAATGCGACATAATATAAGCAATATCTATAAAATCCCTTAAAATTGAGTGTCTCGTAAATGCAAGTTTTTTTTGCGACATATGTAAAAAGCGATTGTAGATAAGCACTCCGGCTTTTAGAGTGCTTAATAGGTTTGCAATAAAAAACCCGCCAAATGCTTCGAACATCGGCGGGTACCATTGGGACCTTCAACAAACAGGGTTGAAATCCTTGATGGGTTTGATTATAACGTTGAACTTAATACAAACGTAAGCATCGTCAAGTATTTCCGCCCTCCATATAATCAAATTGTACGGAGGACATTAGAAAATGTCAGAACCAAATTATTATGTATCTGCAATCCGCAAGAATCAAAGCAGAGCTCGAATCGAACATTTGAAAGTAAGTGCTATTTCCAATAGTATTGATTACGGTACTTTCTGGACTCGTGAAAGTGTTAGGAACTTTATAAAACAAGGTTTCGTTTTCTATACAGTTTATAAGGATTCTACACGTACTTGGCGAAAAGGTGCCCATATAAAGTTATATGGAGATGACTTTCTAACGACCGATCGAGACTCTACATCGAAAGATAATTTAGAAAATCTTCCGGAAGAATAAAACTTGAAAACCCTTGGGATACATTAATTATCTCAGGGGTCCTTAAACTCAAACATCCAATAAATTTTTTAGCTTTACCTTTAATCTTTTCGAAATCTTAAAAATAGAATACATTAATTAGTCGTCCCTGAAAAAGTGAGATTATAAATTTAACGTGAGTTAGGCCTAAGGAGAAAAGTCAAAGTTGGAAATTGCCTTTGGATCTCAAATTCAAAATTTCTTTCGGAAAGAATAAAAATGCAACTAAACCACCTAGCAAGTTAACAGCCAAATTGAAAAAATTCCTATGTCTCGTATGTTGAACCTGGCAGATATTTTTAAGTTCATCATTTACCGATTCAATGATTGCCCTTTTTCTTAGAAAAATTTTATCAACTAAAGTTATTCTTCATATTCTTTTTAAATTTTGTAATGAGTTGAATCCACTTTTCATAAAGAATTTTTAAATTCTCTATAATGAGAAAAATGAAAATAAACCACAATCATTGCTACTTCACTCAGGCTTAACTGAAATTTTCGATTTCTTTTTCGAACCACCGGACAAAAGTATTTTCACGTTCCAGTTTATTTTTTGTTGTGTACAATAATCGTCTATGGCACAAAATATGTAACCACTTAATGAACCGCATCTTTCACTATCGTAAAAAATCTGCTAAACTTCTTTTGATGAAAAAAACGACTATCGACTGGCCAAAAGAGTTTGAGGCATTTTCCAAAAGCGGGCTTTCTCAGTATTGTAAAGAAAGGCGACTCAAATACACAACGTTCCGCTACCATTGGGAGAGACGATTAAAAAAACAGGACAAAGACGGCTTTGTGGAAGTTCCTAATTCAGTAGTAAACG
>NZ_CP040840.1:1962500-1965000 GCF_006874765.1 Leptospira weilii | reverse complement strand
TTAAAATTTCAGAATATTCAGAGATTACGATGGAGTGTAATCCGGAGGATATCACTTCCGATTTTTTAAAATCGATCGCACAAGCCGGTATCAACCGAATCTCCGTGGGCATCCAAAGCTTTCATCCGGAAAGACTTCAATTTTTAGGCAGATACCACGATCCGAACAGATACGAAAACGTTTTGGAAACGGTCAAAAATTCCGAAATTTCCAATTTCTCCGCGGACTTGATCTATGGAATTCCGGGACAATCGATTGAGGAAATCTTAAAGGACGTTCTTCGGATTTTGAAAGCGGGAGGAAAACATATTAGTCTCTACGCCCTCACCGTAGAAAAAGGAACTCCGTATTCCAGAAAGGTAATGGATAAAATTACTCCAGGGCCCGAAGAAGAAATTCAGGAAGAAGTTTTGAAACTTTTACCGAACCTTCTTTCTCAGTATGAATTATTTCAATACGAAGTCAGCAATTATTCCAAACCGGGATTTTCGTCCGAACACAATCTCAAATACTGGACAATGGAATATTATTTGGGAATCGGGCCAGGAGCTCACGGTTTTCTTCCTACAGGAAGATATTCCAATCCGAGAAATGCGGAAACGTATAAAACAAAACATCCTTCTAAAGAATACACAAAACCAGATCTTTATGAAGAACTAGTTCTTTCTTTGTTTCGCCTATTTCAACCGATTTCTATGGAAAGTTTTTATGAGCTGATTCCCGAAAAAAAACAAATTCTAGACCGACAATTAAAACGAATGGAAGAATCCGGACTTTGCGAATTTTCAAACGGAATCTTTCAATGGAAACCGGAAGCCGTTTTGTTTTTAGATTCTAAAATTTTAGAACTCGCCTCTTTGTAAGTTCCCTCTGTTTTATAAATCGCTTTTAAGTTGATGCTATAAAAATCAACAGGACGATATCCATTCTAACTCCGAATTCAAAATCTTTAAGACGGGAAGCAATCCCTAATTTTCTTCCAAAACGGTCTGGAAATCCGATTTCAAGTCACTTTTCAGCCAAGCAAGAACGGAACAGTTTTAAAATTCCTATCAAAATAACTCTAAAACTTTAGACCTTTTTCGAAAAATTCGCACAAAAAGACCTCAATACGACATTGTTTCCTTATTTTACAATATATAACAACACAAAGCCCATATTCTACAAATTCATAGCCATATCGAATATATTAAAAAATAATTGTATACAATTTCTAATATATATCACATCCCTAATCAAAATAGTATAAAAAATGAAAGTCCCACTTGTTTTGTATTCAAACAATTCGCATTCAACAAAAAATGTTCTAAAAAAATAATTTGAACAATTTTAGAAGCAAATTTGCGACGCTCTTCTTTTTATTCTAAGCAGTTAGACATAAGGGAAAATACAAATGATAGCTAATACGAAGATACACTATTTTGAAATTTCCATTGGAAGCCATCATTGCGACGATGATGGAAAGTTAAACATAGACAATGCCCAATCCTTCCTGAACGAAGCAAGAAAAAAGGCTTTGAAAGAAGTCGAATTGAATTCTCCAAATTCCGACCTAACTCATATCGAACCGATCGTTCTTTGGTCAGAAAGTGATTACCGAGATCAGATTCATTTCCCGGATTCGATTTTAGTTCAGACCGAATTTAGAACGATTACAAACGCACGTTATAAAATTATCCAGAAACTGATCCGAAAATCGGACCGCAGGGTCGTTTGTCATTCGAATTCATTCTGTATTCTTTTTGATTCCAATCGAAAAAGACCCTGGAAACAATCTGTATCTTTACAAGCCGTTTAAAATCTTAATTTAGGTTCGGAACCTAAAAGGACTTTTCCAATTTTTGAGTCCCTAAAACGAATTTTAGACAGGTTTTCTTTCGGCTTAAGATCCGATACTTCTGTATCGAATCGCGATTTGTCCGGTGCGGACGATTTCTTCAACTCCGTATTTAGACATGATTTCCACAATGGCATTCACTTTACGGGAGTTTCCCGAATACTCTATCGTCAGAGAAGCGTGTGTTAAATCCGCGATTTTCGCCTCAAACACTTCGCATACGGAGAGAATTTCCGTTCTTGTAGTCTCCGTCAGTTTTACCACAAGAAGCACCAATTCTCTGCTCACGCAATCATGATAGGCAAGGTCCTCCACTTCCACAACGTCCGGTAGTTTTAAGAGTTGCTTTTTTACCTGTTCTACCGTGGATTCGTCCCCTTTTACCACAATCACCATACTTGAAATTTCGGGATTTATCGTGACACCCACCGCAATCGAATCTATATTATAACTTCTGCGAGTAAATAAACCGGAAACATGGCTCATAACTCCCGGATGGTTGTTTACCAGTATTTTTAGAATGTGTTTCATACTTTTTTCAGTCCGGCCAAATCCTTAAACTCGATCATTTCTTTCTGAGATTTTCCGGCGGGAATCATCGGAAATACCTTTTCTTCCGCCGGTATAATCACTTCTAAAAATGCCGCCCCGTCATCTTTTGTA
>NZ_CP040840.1:1930000-1957500 GCF_006874765.1 Leptospira weilii | reverse complement strand
GACTTTCTCACGTTCACTTCGGTCGAATGCGAAGAAATTACCGGAGAAGCGATCATCTGCGTTTACGCGATGGTCGGAATTTCCCTTGCCGGTCTTTTTCTAATAGGAATTCTGATCTATTTCATTCTTAAAAGGAGAATCCGTCCTTTGGAAGAAAGTAAGAACGCCTTGGAAGCGATGGCGAAAGGAAATCTCACCAACGGACTCAAGGTCTTTTCGATGGATGAAATCGGAGAGATGGCAATTTCAATCAATTCGTTTAACAAAAATGTGAAAAAGGTTTTGAATAAGATCGCAAACTCATCCGAAAACCTTGCAAGTTCCTCCGACGAGATGTCGAAAGCCCATAACTCCATTTCAGATAACGCGCAAAATCAGGCTTCTTCTTCGGAAGAAATTTCCGCTTCGATCGAGGAGATCTCCGCCGGTATGGATGGTATGGATGCCCAGACAGAGGAGCAAGTCAATCTTCTGGATCAATTCGCTTTGGACATGAGTCAATTCTCGCATTCCATTCATGCAACTTTTAGAAATTTGGAAAAGACGATGTCCGAAGTGGAAAGGATCACGGGAAACGCGCAAAAGGGAGAAAAATCCTTAGAGCTAACCAATCATTCCATCGCTAAGATCAGCCGCAGCTCGGAAGATATTTCCGGCGTCATAGAAATCATTAGCAACATCTCGGAACAAATTCATCTTCTCTCATTGAACACGGCAATCGAAGCCGCCAGAGCCGGAAGCGCCGGAAGAGGTTTTGCGGTCGTCGCCGATGAAATTTCGAAACTAGCGGATAAAACGACGGACAGCATCAAAAATATCGAACATATCATTCAAAACAACGAAACGGAAATAGGAATCGGAATTCAAAACATCACCGATACCGTAAAAGTCATCTCCGGAATCATCCAGGGAATTTCCGAAATCAATCACCAAATGAAGGTGGTAAACCAGTTTATGGAAGATCAACTTTCCAAAAACGATCAGATGAATCTCACAGCGAAAGAAATCAAAGGCAGAGCGGACGCAATTCAAGCGGCTGTTCGCGAACAAAAAATTGCCATTGAAGAGATTTCGAGAAGGATCACTACCATCAACGAACTCAATCAATCTTCCGCGGCTTCCTCGGAAGAACTGAGTTCCAATTCTATCAACTTAGCAAAATTAGCCGAAGAACTTAAACACGAAGTAGAATTTTTTAAACTTTGATTTCGTAAGAAAACGAAAAACAGATACTTCTTTCTTCGCAATCTCTGACGGAAATTAGAATTGTGAATCGTTATCTTCCAAGAACGGCGGATTTTTCCATGTATCATAACTGATTCGGAAAATCGATTTTCTTCCGTTAGTAGAACGATCCCGCTTCTGTCTACGATTGTGATCTTAAATTCATTCCCTCTCTATTTTTCCGCTTTCCGAATCGTCATGCGGAGCTTTTACAAAAACCCTTGATTTTTCCCCCCTTTCTTTTACTCTGCGTTTATGGAATGGGAAAAAATACTCAGGGACTCCGTTAAAGACAATAAAATCAAAGAGTTGCATCTTAGAAAAGTCCCCACTCTCAAAACCTGTGACGATTGGAGTAAGGTTCGGGAGATAGGCCTTATTGATCACAAGACCAAATATGCACATTATAAAGGCGGATTAGTTAAGTATGGAGACGCCCTCTTTTTCGTAACAGACGAAAGGCTCCAAGCGATCGCACCCTACCGCAAATGGGAATTCAAAACCAAAATCAAAGTAGAAGAATGATTCTCCGAGTTCTAAAAGGCTCGCGTTATTTTGACTGTTCAATACATAAAAGAGTACCGTTAGTCTTAGCGCAGTTTAGAGGCAGAATCTTGGGAACTCCATTATAGAGAGATATCGAATACGATTCGCTTTTTCTTTAAAAACTACGAATCTTAGTTTCATTTCGTTTATTTTAGAGAAAATATTTCGATTCGGAGAATTTTTCAGAAAAAACGATTCAAACAAAATATCATCTTTTCCTTTCAAAAGAAAAATCTTATAAATCAAAAACAAATATAAAGAATTCGTTTCAGCGAGTCAGATTTACGATCAGATTCAGCTTTTCGGAAACCGTAATCACGTCTTGCACTCGGTTTTTATCGACCAAAACGGCCGTAGGACCGATTTCATCCAAAATGATCTTTTTTCCCTTAATCTGTCCGAGGAGTAATTCCATCGTATTCTGATCTTTCGTACGAACCAGAACACAATCCTCCGTGATATCGACTACCGGAAGATTTCCGCCCCAATCTTCCAATAAAAAGAGAAGATTTTGCGCAAGATCCGCCTTACTGGAGCTTTTTAAAAAATCGATGAACTCGATAGGTTTGTATCCGAGAAGTATTCCCAATTGAAACGCTTCTTTGGTCAGAACAAACGTATAAACACGATCGTAATCCTTAAGTTCGGTAAAAGCCTTAAGTAGATGAAGTCCGTAAATCGAAACCCGATCCGGAAACGCAATGATCGTAAAGTCCGGGTTGATCGTGATTCCGCCCTTCTCCGTCTTATGAGAAAGTTCTCCGGTTTGAAAGAAATATTCTCCCAATTTGGAAAGAGTAAGAAAACGGTTCGGGTATTCAACTTCCAAAAGCCCGAACAAATGCAGATAAAAAATGACACTCATGATTTCCTTGCGAAGTTCCGCAAGGTCGGACTGAAAGTTTTTCGTCCTAAACCCGGGAGAAAGAATCATATGTTCCCGAATGATATTGGAAAAAATCACCGATAAATGAATCCGTTTCGCCTTGATGATGAGACTCACACATTTGTCCAAAATCGGCTTATCGTAAAAAGGCATTTCCGTCGCGGTAAAAACTTCGGCAGGCATAACCCGTTTCATACGAGCCTCGTTTACCTCGTGGACTACGAGTTTCATGATTTCAAAGATATCTTTTCTGTTAAATTCTTCTACGTCTTCTTTGAGGACGATGTTTTCACCTTTGATGTCCACTAAATTCAAAAGTTTCAACACCGGTAATATGAGTTCCATTTGATAGATCTGACTCTTTTCCGGAAAAATTCCTATATCCGGATTGAGTAGTTCCTGCTCCGTCCTTTTGTGATCGGCTTGTTTTACCTTTCCGGATTTCGCGAGAACCAATCCCTTGCGACTGATGTAGGAAATTAATTTTTTCGTATTGAGAAAAAAATCAAGATCGTTCGTCGCGAGTTTTTCCGTCCTTTGTTTGGTTCCTTTTTTCACGGAAGGAAGAATCGGATGCGTCTGAATGTATTTTAAAATTTCATCGGGAATCACAAATACGCGGACAAATTTTTCGTCCACAAAACAAACATCCACTACAAGTCCCTTTGAAATCAAAGCGGGAATGATCTGCTCGTATTTTCCACGGCTGGTCACCACGTAACTACGGATGTCCTCCGCCTCCGAAACCCCGCCGCTCAGATAGATTCGAACAAGCGTATCTCTCTCCAAATCGGCAAGAGATTGGAGATTCAGATCGATTCCTTCCTCGGAAGAAGCAATCGAATAAAACTTCTTCATTCCGTCGAGTTGTTTCGGAGCCTTAACGGCAGCCTTCCATTCTTCGGAAATTTCGGTCGTTTTTTTACGATCGAGATACTTCTCCAAGGAGATCTTATATTTGTCCCCTTTGAGATTTTGTTCGAGAGGAACCAAATCCGCGATTTCCTCAAACGCATGATACTTATCTAAATTATTTGTGAGACGCTCGCGATTTTTTCTCTGATATACGAGTTGGTATTTTCGAAGAAGATTAAGTTCCATCTCCACGTTGATCGGAGGAATGTTCACTTTTCTCGAAATTTCCCCGAGAGTCAGCACGTTCTTGTTTTTAAGAATACTCGTATAGATGGTAACCTGAAGTTGAGTGAGTTTTTCAAGAACTCCTTTTAGATAAAAATCGTCCTGAAAGATTTCGTAAAGATACGCTACGTTCTTATTTTTTTCTTTATAGGGAAGTTTGGAAAGATTCCATAAAGTCGCGACCTTTTTCAGATCATTCTGTTCCAGTTTATCGAGTTCCTGAAATAATACTGAATCGCTACTCATAGGAGAAGATACACCGGACGGAGTATTTTATGTAGCCATAATCAGAATTTAAGTTCGTTCGTAAACAAAAAAGCAGTTTCGACCCGCAGGCATTCGCCGGTTTTTTCCGGCTCCTTTTCTGTAGTTGTCTTTTGAATCGAAGTCCCAAATCTTTGTGTTTATGGCCGGTTTTATTGATTCCCTGAAAACGGGTTTTGGCGGTGCCTCCCGAATCCTTAACAGCGGTTTTGTATTCTCCACCAAAACGCTTCTTCTCTTAAAAGACCTCGCATTAGGCGGAGACACCTTCCCAATTCGTCTTCGGGAAGCGTTTGAAGAGTTAGGCGCCACATACATCAAGTTAGGTCAATTTATCGCGTCCGCCCCCTCTCTTTTTCCCGAAGAATTTGTTACGGAAATGCAGAAGTGTTTGGACGGAATTCGGCCCGTTCCCTATGCCACCGTGGAAAAAATCATTCGAAAGGAATTAGGCGGAAAACTTACCGATCATTTTCGCAGCGTGGAACCGATTCCGATCGCTTCCGCCTCCATCGCTCAAGTGCACTCCGCAATTACTAAAGACGGATTAGACGTGGTGATCAAAGTACAAAGGCCGGATATAGAATCCACGTTATCCGCCGATTTAAATCTCATTTATCTTGCGTCCGTTCTCTTCGAAAGATTTGCGCCGGGACTGAGCAAATCGGGAATTTCCGATATGGTCGAACAGTTCCAAGCATCCATATTAGAAGAAATTGATTTTTATAAGGAGGCAAACAACATCGAAGAGTTCGAAAAAGAACTTCTTTTTATGGGAGAAACGAGGGCCAGAGTTCCCAAAGTTTACAGAGAATTATCCACAAAGAAAATCCTTACCATGGAACGCTTCTACGGGGCTCCGATTACGGATGAGAATTCGATCCGAAAGTTTTCCTCCGATCCGCAGAAGACTTTGACGGACGCACTGGAAATTTGGTTTTCCACTCTCGCAAGAAACGGTTTCTTCCATGCGGACGTACATGCAGGAAATTTAATGATTCTTCGGGACGGAACCGTGGGTTTTATCGACTTCGGTATCGTGGGAAGAATTTCTCCCCGAGTCTGGGACGGTCTGATGATTTTCCTGGAAGGCTTAAGCCTCAATCAATCCGAAAAGATTGCAAAAGGCCTGATCCAAATGGACTCTACCGCCAAAGGCGCGGATGAAAAAAAGCTCGCACAGGATTTGGAAGTCGTCTTTTCCAAGATGACCGAAATGGTGATGAAGGTCCAAATGGGGGATTTAGAATCCCTGGACGATAAGAAATTGAACACGATTCTTTTCGAGTTTCGCGAAATCTCCCTCAGGAACGGTTTGAAAATTCCAAAAGAATTCGGACTTCTTATCAAACAGATTCTTTATTTCGATCGATACGTAAAAACGATGGCGCCTGAGATCGACCTAATCCGAGACAGGGATAAATTCCTAATATGACTCATTTGTTAAGCGAATTGGAAAAGGGCCAGAAAGCCTCCATCGTCTCCTTGCTTCCTCAGCCCGGAAAAGAGGAACTATTTCAAAATATCTTGGATATCGGACTTCTTCCGGGAACAAAAGTGCTCGTTCTTGAAAAATACCTCTCTCAAAAAAAGATCGTACTCCGCGCGGGAGAAGTAGAAATCGCGATCCGAGAAGGAGAAGCTGAATTGATCCAGATAGGAGACATTTATGGACCACTCTAAAACGGCTCTCAATCCGAAAACGTCCCGGATGCTCATGGCCGGAAATCCAAATTGTGGCAAATCTACTTTATTCAATCGTCTGACAGGACTGAGACAAAAAACCGGAAACTATCACGGCGTCACTGTAGAAAAAGCGGAAGGTCTTTTAAGTCACGGAGAACAATCCTTAAAAGTTTTGGATCTTCCGGGAGCATTCAGCCTCGGCGGCAACTCCGAAGACAAACAAATTACGAGCAGAGTTCTGATCAATCACCAGGAAGGAGATAAAATTCTTTTCGTGATGGATGCCTCTCTTGCGGAAAGGAGTCTTCAGTTTTTACTTCAAATTTTGGAATTAAACGTTCCCGTCTTAGTCGCGGTTACGATGAAAGACGTTCTGGAAAAAAAAAGGATACGTTTGGAATTGGATTCTCTCTCAAGAGAATTCGGAATCTTATTTCAATACGTAAATCCCAAAAACGGAGACGGGGTCCAAGAACTCAAAGATCTGATCTTTTCCCCTAACTCGTTTCGACTTCCGATCCGATCCTTTTCATGGGACCCCGAAAGGGAAAAATTTTTAAACGGACTTTTGAAATCCTTTTCTTCCGAATATTCCGATTCCTTAAAGTTCGTTTTGATCAATTCTTTCAAAGAACTTTCCGGAGAGGTTGTGCAGAAAGGTCTTCCCGGTCTCTCTCTTTTTCCCCAAAACTCCAGGAAGTTCATTCGGGAAGAATTTGACCGTTTCGGAAAACGTTTCACCTATCTCGAAGAACTGACTCAAAAGTCCATCTATATCAAAAAAGTTTTAGGAAACGCGATCGTTGGCAATCCAATTCCCAGCGAAAGAATTCTTTCCAAAGCGGATAAAATCCTTCTCCATCCCTTTTGGGGAGTGGTTTCGTTTTTAGGAATCATGGCTTTGGTCTTTCAGACGCTTTTCACCTGGTCGGAAATCCCAATGAATTGGATCGAATTAACGGTTCAAAGTGTCGGAAGTTTTGTCGGAAGATTTTTAGACGAAGGCCCGCTTCGCTCTTTGATTCAAGAAGGAATCATCGGAGGAGTCGGAGCGGTTCTTGTGTTCATTCCTCAGATCAGTCTTTTGTTTTTGTTCATTGGAATTCTGGAAGAGACCGGTTATATTGCAAGAGCTTCTTTTGTGATGGATCGTTTTATGGGGAAGTTCGGCCTGTCGGGTAAATCGTTTATTCCATTATTGTCCTCCGCGGCTTGTGCGGTTCCCGCGATCATGGGAGCAAGAACGATCGAAAACAAATCGGATCGGATCACTACGATCCTTGTGGCTCCGCTGATCACTTGTTCCGCACGTTATCCGGTATATATCCTGGTCATCGGTGCGATCTTTCCCGCGGGTAACCTCTGGGGAATTTTCAATATCCAAGCTCTTACGATGCTTGGACTTTTTCTTTTGGGAATGATCTCATCCATGCTCGCCGCTCTCGTTTTCAAAAAGACGTTTTTCAAATCGGATTCCTCCTATTTTTTGATGGAACTTCCGGCTTACAACACTCCTTCGATCAAAAGCCTGGCGCTTACAGTATTCAAAAAGTTGAAAGCGTTTTTATCCACGGCGGGACAAATCATCCTGTTTATTTCGATCCTACTTTGGTTTTTGGCAAACTATCCTAGAGTCGATTCCTCCCTTTATCCGAATGCGGGCGATGCGGAACTGAAAAAAATTCAAATCAGAGAATCCTATGCAGGTTCCGCCGGAAAATTCATGGAACCGGTTCTAAAACCGATCGGGTTCGACTGGAAAATGGGAATCGGAATCATCACTTCTTTTGCCGCAAGAGAGATTATGGTTTCGACTCTTTCCATCATCTACGGAGTCGGAGGGGAAGAATCCGACGATGATCTGAAAGAGGCGATTCGCAAAGATAAGGACGAAGATGGGAAAACGGTATGGGGCCTTAAGAATTCGGTCAGCTTACTTTTGTTTTTCGCGTTCGCCTGCCAGTGTATGTCCACCATTGCCGTGGTCAAAAAGGAAACGAACTCCGTCTTCTGGCCCTCGTTTCTTTTTACGTATATGACAATTTTAGCATATTCGGCCTCTTTTTCCGTCTTTCAGATTTGGAGTCTATTTTCCTGATCATTGCCCCGAACTTCAAATGCTAAGAAGAATCCCTTCTAATCTCAAAATTTTTTCGGGCTTTACGGTCGGTTTTTTGTCCTTATTTTTCCTCTATCGACTCTGCTGGTGCATCGTATTCTCTTCCAAGTTTTCGGCCGCTTCCGTTTTTGAAATCATGTTTGCGTTTTTAGTCGGGATTCGTTTTGATATTTGTGTCTGCGCGATTCTTCTCGGGCCCCCTTGGATTCTGTCGGCCATATATCCACTGAATCGTTTTAAGGCCTACACACTCCTTTGGGGAATTCTTCCTATCTTTTTGTTCTTTTACGCGTCGGCGTTTCTAATCGGAGATACTCTTTATTTCGGCGAAACGAACAAACATCTCGGCTACGAAGGTTTTGTTTTTTTAGGTTCGGAGTTTTGGATCATCTTCAAATCGTTCTTTGCGGGGCATACGATTTTAGCAATCGTATCCTGCTCCGCGATCGGAATATTATTCCCTTTTACAATCTATAAATACATTCGAAAAAAAACATATACGTTTCACTTCGCGCAAAAAAGATCCGAACTTCTACAACTACTGATCCTTCCTCCGGTTCTATTCTTGCTCGTTCGCGGCGGAATTCAATCCAGACCTCTCAGACCTAGCGACGCCATGATCTCAGAGACTCATATCGTAAACCAACTTGTTTTAAACGGAATTTTTACTTCCATTATGGATATCAAGAATCAATCGATTCCTAACAACTTGAAATTGCCCTATCCCGACGCGATCGATTCCGTTAGAAAAGAAATCGAATATCCGGGAGCAAAATTCGTTTCCGAAGAATACCCTTTGCTCCGAGAAACCGAAGAAACAAACCCAGGTAAACCGCCTAACATCGTTTTGATTCTTTTGGAAAGCTGGACCGGAAAATACGCATATACGAACGGACAAATTCTTCCCGAGGGAAAACGGATCGCGCCTCACTTCGAAGACCTAATTCGAAAAGGAACCTACTTTTCTTCCTTTTTCGCAAGCGGAGGAAGGACCACAAATGGACTTTTATCCACGTTAACCGGAATTCCCGACGGTCCCGGTTTGACCGCAGTCAGAACGCCTCAAGTTTTGAGCCGCTTCGGAGGCTTGGGAACGGTTTTGAAATCGATCGGATACAACACCCTCTTCGTTCACGGAGGGGATGTAAACTTCGACAACATGCTTTTCCTGTTCGATCACTGGGGTTTTGATACGATTCTCGGCCAGGAATACTTCGATACACTTCAAAAATACAAACCCGGTCCTTGGGGCTACTACGACGGAGATTTGTTAAACGAATTACACGAAATTCTAATCAAACAAGAGTCTCCGTTTTTAGCGGTGACTTTGACCTTAACCACTCACTATCCCTATCGGGTTCCTTCTCGGGAAGACGAGGTGTTTTCTTCCGAACTTGAGGAAGCGGATTTTTTCAACGTATATCGCTACGCGGATAAATCGATCGATTCCTTTTTGGAAAAAGCGAAAAAGGCCCCCTACTTCAAAGATACCGTTTTTATCTTTGTGGGAGATCACACACACCACAGAAATCTGGATTATTTCGAAGACAGAAACGTTCCCTTTCTCATCTATTCTCCGGGAAGGATCCCCTCGCGAATCGATCCGAGAATTTCCTCTCAACTCGACGTCATTCCGACCATCCTTGGAATCGTAGGTAAAAAAGTTCAATTTTCGGCGATGGGAAGAAATCTCTTGGACAAACAAATTTCCGGCGGAGTCGCCTATTTTGCTTTCGGGAATCTTTTCGGTTGGATCGAAAACAACTGGATCTTTTACAGTTTTACGGACAAGGTTCGAAATTCCTCCTTCTCGATCGTTCCAAGAATCGGGGAAACGGAAGAATGTAAGAACGATCCGACAAAATGCGAAACATATCATCGGAAAGCGAAATCATTTTGGAACTTAAGTTATGAGTTAATGAACCGAAATCTTATATATCCCCCGAAGAATAAAAATACGAAGTAAAACATGACTTTTCTAAAAAAATTTTCAATCGCATCCGATCTATACGTAGGCGCGGAATCCCCTCCAATCGTCGTCGCAGAAATCGGGTTGAACCACAATAACGACGAAGAGATCGGTAAAAAAACGATCGCCGCAGCGAAGAAGGCCGGAGCCCAGGCCGTAAAATTCCAATCCTACGTTACGGAAGAGTTCGTAGACATCCGCAATCCGGACGCTAAAATCCTAGTGGATATATTCAAAAAATATGAATTATCCGAAACAATGCACAGAAAATTTCAAAAAACCGCAGTGGAAGAAGGTCTGATATTTTTTTCCACCCCTCTTTGTGTCAGTTCTTTGCATCTTCTTTTAAGTCTTAAAGTTCCCGCGATCAAGATTGCAAGCGGAGACGTTACCAACAAAACCCTTCTTTTAGAAGCCGCAAAATCGAAACTTCCGGTGATTCTCTCCTCGGGCGCCGCGGATTTTTTCGAAGTGAATCGGGCAATTTCATTCTTAGAAAAAGAAGGAACGGACAAACTCTGTCTTTTACACTGCGTTTCTCTTTATCCGACACCTCCGGAAAAAGCGAATCTTAAAGTAATAGAAACATTCAAAAACCTTTATCCGTTTCCGGTCGGTTTTTCGGATCATACCGTCGGAAGTGTCGCCGCTTCAATCGCCGTTTCCTTGGGGGCTTGTATGATCGAAAAACATTTCACTTTGGATCGGAACTTGGACGGACCGGATCACGGAATTTCCGCAAACCCGGAAGAACTAAAAACGATTTGTGAAAACGTTCTTACCGCTTGGAAGATGAGGGGAAACGGCGAAAAAAAACCTTGGCCGGAAGAAATAAGCGGAAGATTTTTCGGTAGAAGATCGTTGTACGCGGATTCCAAAGGTTCGCCGATCGCTCTCCGACCGGATCTAACTCAAAAAGCCGGAACGTATTTAGATTCCTGGGAAGTCGAAAAGGCAAACGGACTCGAATCGAAACCGGGCAAACCCTTTCATGTTTGATTCATTCCGTTTTTTGAATATTATAAATCCGATCGTCAAGATCGGATTCCTGTTTTTTATCATTTCCGCTTCCGGAGACGCCGCGGCGTATGGAAATCTAGGTTCCGAAACAGACTTTATCGATTTCGGCAGATGGACTACGGCACCCTTCAGTTATTCGGTATCTTCTTCCTTTTCATCCGAATATGGAGGGTTTAACCTATTCGATTCCGATTCGAACACGCACTGGTATTCCACCAATCGTTCCGGTTCGGAATGGATCATCGTCGATTTTGGATCCAAAAGACTCATCAACGGTCTGGAAATCACAGTTCCCCTTTTTAGAAAAGAAAGAGCGGCAAAAAAATACGAAGTTCAGGTGTTGATCCGAGACGACTGGAGAACCATATTCGTAAATCAGAATGTGGAACTGCATAATTTCCACAAACTTGAAAACTTGGACGCTTCGGTTTTGAGAATTTATTTCCCGGATACGACAGATCACGGCGTAGTGATTAGCGATCTTAAACTTTTCCTGAATCAAAAGCTATTAAACGGAATCGAACCCAGACTTCGCGGTTATACCTTTCCCGTTCCAAACGGATTGATTCCGAGTTTCGACTTTCAACTTCCGAACGCTCCCCGTGTCTATCGAAACGGAGTTCATAAGGGAATTGATATATACAAAAAAAAAGAACTAGACGGTCGAATCCGAAATCTAAACTTCCAAGACGAAGCGATCGCTCCGGCGGACGGAGTTGTGGTTCGCGCGGATCATTCGTATTTTCCCATGACTCTCTCCGACTACGAATATCACACGTCCCAATCCCAAAAAGGAACGGTTACTTACGTCGAAAAGGATTTCGGAGGAAGGCAGGTTTGGATCGATCACGGACATGGCGTAATGTCGAGTTTCAATCACCTTTCTTCAATTCGAAAAAATCTAAAAGTGGGCGCAAAAGTCAAACAAGGAGAATCGATCGGTACCGTAGGCAACTCGGGACTCATCGAAGAAGCAAAAGGTTTAACCGACAACACTCACCTTCATTTTGAAATTTGGGTGGACGGAGAATTCCTCGGGAACGGGCTTCCTCCGGCTCAGGTTCGTAAGCTATTGCAATTCTTTTTTAGACGCAACGGAGCGGACTAAGATCGTTTTACAGACCAGGGAATGAGAAAAACCGAATTTCAAAATTACCCCTTCAATCGTAAGTCTCTTCGTTTAAAATGGAAGATCCGAGACAACGCCTTTTACTAAAACGAGTTCGGTTTAAAGTGCGTTATGCGCTTACGATCGACCTCTCTTCGGGAAGTCGAATTCGAAATTGGCGCCAATCGTTCAAATCACCTTCGGCTTCCACAGAACCGCTTCGGATTAAATTCAGGATCCTCCATAGAAAGAAAGAGTCAGTTAGATCCTTTCCACCCCGATCGATCTGTCGAATCAAACACGTTCCTACGACTCGAAGCGCCGTTTGCCACTCCTTCGTTATCGAAAGTAAAATATCGGAATCATAGTGATCGACGGGTAAAAAAACGATCTTTCCTTCTTTGAATTCACGCAACATTTCTTTTCGATCTCGGATCTCCACATACTCGTCCGAATAACGATTGCGTTCCTGAAAATCCAAATCGCGGCTTAAATTCGATTTCTTATATTCGGTAAGAATTTTCGTACGATTTGAATCCTCCCAATCGTACCAATTCTTCACGTTGACGACCTTCACCGAACCTTCGTAATCGCGCAAGAACCAACATACCATGCGCAGAAAGATTTGATCGTTCGTAAACTCATCGTACCAAACGATTACCGATTCCGTTTTTTTGGATCGGATCTTTTTTTCGAAAGCGTTTATTGCATCGGAAATCCATTTCCATTCTTTCCAAAGCGCGCGATCGTTTGAAAACGTTTCAGCCAAATAGAAAAGACGTTCCGGAAAACTCGACAACGGCCCGAAATACAAATCGTAGTCGTCTATCGAAACAATCGTAAATTCCGGAAACAGGTCCTTTAACTTTTTCGCATTATAGGCATTGGACAAAATATGAAGCGTGGACATTCGAAACCAGTATTCTTTCCATCTAACGAAGGGTAAATTCGATTTCGATTGATCGCAATAGATTCCCACAAATCTTCCGTAAACAACGAACATTCGATAGCGCATAATGTGTATTGAGTGAAAATAGCGCGCATCCCCACTACACAAAAGTTCAGTACACAAAAGACCCCTCCAAAACACATTCAAAATGACGAATAGACCCTTCCCAGGGCGCTTAACATTTGTGTGTCGAAAGAAAACTTTCTAAAAAAATCGGAAAAGAGATTGTACTTTCTTTCCGATATTTGATTATGTCCCGTATCGTAAATTCGGTGGAGATCCGTTATGCCTGAGCAAGTGCAGAAAATCTTAAACAACATCCGGGAATTTTTTACGACCCTGGATACGACTAAAAAACTTATACTCGGAGGGGTGGCGTTAACCGTTCTGGTTGCGATTGGAATTCTTTCCACAATCTCCCTTCAAAAAAACCGAGTAGTTCTGTTTAAAGACTTAACGAGCAAAGACTTTGCCGAAGTAACCAAAAAACTGGACTCTCTCGGCTATCAATACGGAAGTTCGGATACGAGCGTGATTACGGTCGATCCGGAGCAAAGACAAGAAATCGTAACGAAACTTGCTCAAGAGAACTTAATTCCCGCCGGAGTTCAGGGTTGGGAACTTTTCAATGTGGATAAATTCACCGAAACCCAGTTCGATAAGGATATCAAAAAATACAGAGCCCTCAAAGGCGCCATAGAACAATCCTTGATGACGTTACGCTCCGTGGACAAGGCATATGTAAACATAGCCTTCCCAGAAGACGAACTCTTCAGCTCGAATTCATCTCCCGTCAAAGCGTCCGTAATCCTCCACTATATTCCGGGAGTCGAATCCCTTTCCAGAAAAGAAGTCAAAGGAATTGTAAACTTGGTTTCGAGAGCCGTTCCGAAATTAAAACCCGAAAACGTCAGCGTCGCGGACGCGGACGGAAAGATCATCAGCGACTTCGAAGAGGACTTGGAAAAAGAAAGGCTGGAGCTCCGAATCGTTCAGGAAAAATTAAGAATCGGCGAAGAGCAAAGAATCCAACGTTTGATCGATATGAGAAACACACTCCGCTGGCTACTCGGAGGGGAAGACAGAGTTGATATTACACGTTTTGAATATAACTTAAACTGGGATAAGGAATCCTATAAAGACAATTCCGTATCTCCCGTTGTCGCGATTCCAGACAACCCGAACACTCCTTACTCCGAATTGAAACTTGTGGACGGCTATTCTCTCAAAGTTTCCTCCAAAGAAACCAAAGAAGATTTCAAAGGAAGAGGATTTACTCCGGACGGTCCCGCGGGAACCGAGCCGAACATTCCTCCTGGATACAAGGACACCGATTATCAAAAATCGGAATACAGCAAATCCGAAAACATCAACAACTACGAATTTAACAGAAGAGTTTCCGAAGTTCAAAAACAACCTTGGAAAGTGGAAAAAGTGAATCTCTCCGTTGTGATCGACGGAATGTGGGAAAAAAAAGAGAAAGAGGACGGAACCGGTTACGATCGAAAATACGTTCCAGTTTCCGAAGACGAACTCAGACAAATTCGTAAAAACCTTGAGTCCGCCGTCGGAATCGATAAGGCAAGAGGCGATCAGATTTCGGTCATCACGATTCCAAAAGACAGATCCTCTCAGTTCGCGGCAGAAGACGAAGAACTCCGCAAACAAAAAGCGATCCGCCAGATGATCATCGCGTCTTTGATTATCATCCTTCTCTTGATCGTAAGCATCCTGGTCTACAGAGCGGTCAAAAAAGAAATCGCAAGAAGAAGAAGACTCAGAGAGGAAGAACTCGCAGCCCAACAACAAATGATGAGAGAAGCGGCGCTTCGAGTGATGGACGAAGGCGGAGCGGAAGTGGAACTTTCTCTGGACGAAAAATACAGAAGAGAACTTCTAGAAAACGCGATCAACCTCGCAAGAGAAAAACCGGAAGAAGTCGCACAACTTCTCCGCACATGGCTCTCTGAAGAGGAAGCGGGCTGATGAATCCGCTGTCCTCCAGACAAAACAGAGCGGGAAGCCTTCTTCGGATTCTGGGAGAGCACCTCCCTCCGGAAGTCTACCGTCATCTGGGTCCGGAGGAGACGGGAAAACTCCTCGAAACATTTCACAAAACCGGAAAACCGGATTCCAAAGAAGAGAGAGAAATTCTCTCTTCTTTTTTAAATTCCCTCTCCAGAATTCGAAAAGAAGAAAGTATCGACCCCGAAAGTTTAAATCTCATTCGGGAACTGGAAGCTCTTCTCAAAGAAGAAAAAGAGGAAAGGGATCTTCTCCAAGAACTAAAGACAAAAAGCGCGGAAGAGATTTCAAGGATCGTATCCGGAGAAAAACCGAGTATGATCGCTCTGATTTTATGTTTCGGAAATCCGGATGCGGCGGCGGCCGTGTTAAACGACTTTCCCGAAAAGATGAAAGAAGAGATTCTCATACGGATCCATGATCTGGATCTTTCCAGCGAATATGAAAAGAATCGTTTGGAAAGATTTCTGAAGTTTAAACTCGAAGCATTGGCTCTTGAGGAAAAAAGTCTCCCGATCCACAATCCTATGGGAAAAAAGGCCGCCGATCTTTTGGGAAGATTACGTCCCGGAGATTCTCAAAAAATCTTCGATCGAATCCGCGAGAAACGTCCCGGTTTTGCCGAAAATATAATGGAACACTTCTTTCGGATGGAAGATCTGTTATACTTGGAAAGAGGACCGCTAAATCGGTTCTTTTCTTCCTTTCATCCGATCGTCCTCGCGTGTGCGCTCAAAGGCACGGAAACGGAGGTTCAGAGGCGAATTCTCGAAAAATTAGAACCCGCTCTCTCCTCTTCCATCCGATTGGAATCCGACTCCATGGGTCCGATCAGCCTCGCCGAAATGGAGACCGCTCAGAACGGAATCTTAGAAAGACTCCGGGACGAAATCGAGGAAGGAAGTATCAAATTTTGGAGAACGACTTAACTCATGGCCAAACTCGTCTTTAAACCCATACAAATCGCGGATATCAAAGATCAGGTAGAATTAGCAATTCCCGATAAATACAAAAAGTTCCACAGAGACGAAGACGCAGAAGAGTTCGAAGTAGATCAAGAAGGGAACATTATCGAACAGTATCAGGGACCTTCCATCGAAGAGATCGAAGCGGAACTGAGCCGTTACCGAGAAGAAAACGAGGAACAGGTTCGCAAACTCCTCGAAGACGCAAGAAGAAAGTCGGAAGAAATCGAGGAAGAAGGACGCAAACGCGCCTTCCAAATGATCCAAGATTCCAAAGAAAAAGTAAAGCTCGAAGAAGACACAGGCAAGGCCAAAGCGGAACAGATTCTAGACAGAGCCAAAATGGAAGTCGAGAGGATGATCAAGGAAGCCGAGATGAAAGTCGCGGAGATAGAACACGAGGCTTATTTAAAAGGTTATGACGCTGGACGGGAAGTCGGTTTTAAAAAGGGCCAGGGAGAAGTTAGACGTCTTATCGACCGTTTGGGAACCATCGTAGGTAAGGCGATCGACATCCGAGAAGAAATCATCCAAGCTTCGGAAAAGCAGATGGTGGAGATGATCCTCATCATCGCGCGTAAGGTGATCAAAGACGAGATCATCGAAAGAAAGGAAATCGTTCTCAACAATATTAGAGAAGCGTTAAAGAGAATCAAGGACAGGGATCGCGTGGACATTCGAGTCAATTTCGCGGACTTAGAACTTACCACCGCACACAAAGACGAACTCATCAAACTCATGGAATCTCTTCGCAAGGTCAATATCTACGAAGACTCTCGTGTGGATCGGGGCGGTGTTATCATCGAAACCGACGTGGGCGCGATCGACGCGAGAATTTCCACTCAGCTCAAGGAAATCGAAGAAGCGATCCGAAACGCGGAACCGATTTGAAATGTAGGAACTCTTACGCTTCTTGTTTCAAAACGCAGTAGTTCCCACAAATCAATATCGCAAACAGAGATTGCGTGTGAGTTCCCACAAAAACGAAAAATCTCGGAGTTGATTCAGGTATGTGCTTTTGTATGAGTTCCTACAAATTCAGGTCTTTGGACAAATGATGGATAAATGTAGGAACTCATACAAAACATCCGATCAAACGAGAGATTCTTCTTTCCGGTCTAAAAGCGACATAATTCTTTTATTTTCGCATAGATACTTGACTTTCCTACAAACTCAGGATACCAAGAGATAATTCCGAGTTTTTCTATGATTGAAAAGAAATTTCACGAAAAAATAGACGTGATGTCGAAATACTTCCTGATCATGGATCGCACCGAAACGATCCGAAAATCCGGAAAGGTAATTCGAGTTTCCGGAAATGTTATTTATTCGGAAGGACCTCCCGATTCTAAAATCGGAGAACTCATGGACGTTCAGAAAAGCGGGAAAGAAGGTTATCTACAGTGTGAGATTGTAGGCTTTGAAGGTCACGTTTATACCCTGATGCCTCTCGGTCCCATCGAAGGAATTTATCCGGAAGCATTCGTTTTTTCGTCCGGAAGAAAACTCGCAATCCCCGTCGGTAAAGAACTTCTTGGAAGAGTTTTAAACGGGGTCGGAAGACCGATCGATAAAAAAGGTCATATCATCACAAAAGAAGAACGCGGACCCGATAACGACGTTCCAAATCCTCTGGATCGCCCCATCATTCGGGATGTTCTCATGACCGGGGTTCGGGCAATCGACGGGATCCTTACCATAGGAAGGGGGCAACGTGTCGGGATCTTTTCCGGTTCCGGCGTCGGTAAATCCAGTCTCCTCGGTATGATCGCGCGTTATACGAACGCGGACATAAACGTCATCGCTCTCGTAGGAGAAAGGGGCCGAGAAGTAAACGAATTTATAGAGATCGACCTCGGAAAAGAAGGTCTTCAAAAATCCGTTGTTCTCGCCGCCACCTCGGACGCTCCCAAAATGGAACAGGTTAACTGCGCTTTGCTAGCCACTTCCATCGCGGAATACTTTCGAGACCAAGGAAAACATGTAAACTTAATGATGGATTCCTTAACTAGATTTGCTCAAGCCAACCGTGAAATCTCCGCTTCCAACCACGAACCTCCGATCACGAGAGGTTTCAGTTCATCCGTTTTTTCTAAATTAGCAAAACTTGTAGAACGTTCCGGAACCTCCAAGTCCGGCGGAACGATCACGGGATTTTATACTGTTCTCACCGAAGCGGACGAAATGGAGGATCCGATCGCGGATGCCGTTCGAGGTTATATAGACGGACATATCATCCTAAACAGAAAACTCGCGGAAAAAAACCATTATCCCGCGGTGGATATTCCCGCTTCCCTTTCGAGAGTGATGGCAAGAATCGCTCCGGAAAATCAGAATCTAAGAGCGGGGATGATCCGGGAACTCATCAGTGTTTATAATTCCGCGGAAGAATTGATCCGTTTGAACGCATACGTATCCGGTTCCGACCCTAAAGTCGACCTTGCGATTCGTAAAAAAGATAAGATTGATCGTTATCTGAAACAGAAAATTCAGGAACGAAGCACCTATTCTCAGGCGGTGCAAGGATTGAAAGAGATACTCGAAGACGAGCAGGAACAAGAGGAGTTCTAATTCTTGAAACGATTTCAATTCAATCTGGAACCCGTTTTAAATCTTCGTAAAAAAAAAGAAGACGAGAAACTTAAAAGCTTCTCCCTCGTCGCGGGAGAAATCAATCAGATCCGCAATTCCATTCGAGAGAACGAAAGACAGATAGAGTTTCTAACCGGAGGTTCTCTCCGCGGAGCTTCTTTAAGAGATTACCAACTTCATCAGGGTTATATCCGTTCTCTCATCACCCAAAACGAAAACTTGGAATCCGATATAGAAGATAAAAAACCGGAACTCGACGCAAAAAGAGCCGAGTTGATTCTCGCTCAAAAAGATCGTAAGATTTTGGAAATCCTCAAAGAGAACCAATACAAGGCTTACAAAAAGTCATACTTCAAAAGAGAAAAGTTCGAACTCGAAGAACATTACAATCAGCTTAAATCCATCCAATGGAGAAAAAATTATGAATCCTCTGAACCTGAACCGGCTCCGAGAATCTTTACGTACGATACGGGCTCAAGAACCGAATCCGACGACCCAGGAGCTTCAGAAATCAAAAAACTCTACGACAGATACAAAAAGTGAATCCCTGTTTCAGAAAATCCTAAACGTCACTGCCGAAAATTCCCCGCAAACTACGGATTCTATTCTCAGTCTTCAAAAGAAAATCTCCGATTTTCAAAAGAAAGCGGAACTATTGGAAAATAAGATCAACGGAAACCGAATCGATCTAAAGGTTTAGCATGGCATCTTTAAGCGACAAGGCAAGAGCTACGTATCTCGTTCTTCTCATCCTATTCTTGTTGGGAATCGGCTTTTTTGTTTTTGACTATTTCCAAATCATCAACGCTGCGGAACTTCTTCCCTTTCTTCGCAAAGAACCCGCTCTCGTTAACCAAGACAACGAATCTCCGACGGAACTCCAAAAATTGGAATTCGCCAAAGCTCAGGAAAGATTTGCGGAAGAATTAGACGAGTTGGAAAATAGAAAGGCGGAACTTCTGGCCGAAAAAGCAAAGCTCGAAGCGGAAATGGAAAAACTTGAGGAAATGCGTCAGGGCCTCATCACGAAAGAAAAAGAGATGAAATCGGCCGACTCGGAAAAAAATAGTCGTCAAAAACTCGTAAAGGTTCTCGCGGACAAAGTAGGAAATATGCCCCCCGAATCGGCGGTCGGTATGCTCGCAAACTGGCCTGATGGAGATATCATCGACGTTTTTATTCAGATGGACAAAGACGCGGAAGACGACGGAAGACCGACGATTACTACTTATCTCCTAACTCTCTTTCCCGCGGATAGACGCGCAATGATTACAAATAAATGGCTCAGTAGGTCGAGCGGAATCAAAACCCCCGGCATCCCCGATGACGCTGTAGAGGCCAATCCATAATTTCGGAGAAATCATGAATTTCACAATCAGATTACTTTTTATCGTCTTCGTTTTTTTACTGTTATTCGAATCCCCCGTCATAGCAAAAAAGAACACTACCAAAAAAATCAGCGGTTATGAGCTTGTTTCCAATCCTTCCGCCGCTTTCGGAAAAACAATTCAAATTTCCGGAACGGTTTCGGAGATTTTATATAAAGGAAATTCGATTCGTTTTTTGGTCTACTTTTCCGGCAAGCCGGTCGCTTTGGATTCGGATTCAACTTCCTTAATCTCCAGTGTTCAAGTAGGAAGTTACGTTTCCGTTTGCGGTTTCTATCTCAAAGATCGGGAATTGAAATCAAACGGAGCTCTTATCTCGATGCCTTTTATTTTGGTCGATTCTCCAGATTGCAGATAAACGTTAGTTGGATTTATGTGCGGCATTACTCATCTCTACATAATAGAGTCATAACGTTACCCGCAAATTGAAAAGGTTTTTAGAATCAGAAAGATCAAAAACTGATATTTTTCAAGTGTTCCAACAAGAATAAGACCTTTACTTGCAAAAATTATAATTTTCTGATAGAGAAAAATTTCCAGAACCTTTCCACCTATTTCGCGACCCTTAGAGAGCGAAATGGAGTTTATTCTCCCCCACCCAAAAATAAAGGAAACTCAGGCACAACGCTTCCTAAACTCAGTAAACACCTTCCTATGGGTCGGTGTTTAGGGCGCGTTGTGGGAACTAAGTTTCACAGAGGATTTGTTGGAATTCCGACAAATTGATCTTGAGATCCCATTACTTGTGGGTAAGGTTATGGCCCAGAAGGGCGCCATCTTGTCTTATTTCTTTTTCCGGATCGTCCATCCGGTCCAAGCGCAAATCAAAGAGATAAAAGGACTGCTTAGATTCAAAACCGCATAAGGAAGAAATACGACTACCGGAACTCCGAGTGCAGCCGCCATAAAAGAACCGCAGGTGTTCCAAGGCACCAAGGCGGAGGTCATCGTACCGGAATCTTCCAATGCTCTCGAAAGATTTTTAGAGTCAAGACCTCGTTCCTCGTAAGACTTCTTAAACATTTTACCTGGAACCAAAATCGAAAGATATTGGTCGGAAGAGAGTAAATTCGCGGAGATACTCGTAAGTATCGTTCCAATCAAAAGAGATCGATCTGTATTCGCATATTTTAATATTCCTTTAGTGATTTCCTGAATCAACCCGGCTCCTTCCATAGCGCCCGCAAAAAACATCGCAGAAAAAATCAACCAAACCGTCGGAAGCATGGAAGCCATTCCTCCTTTCGTAAGTAACGCATCCGTAAGGGAATTTCCGGTATTCGCCATGTTCCCTTTGGAAGCCGCGTTTAAAACCTGTCTGTAAACTTCCGGGAAATCCAAATCCGAATGCTGCAGAAAAATTCCGGACAAAACTCCCGATAGAATTCCTGCGAGAATGGAAGGAATAGCTGGAACTTTAAAATAAATTAATACGAATGTCAAAACAGGGGGAAACAACAAAATTGGATGGATTCGAAACGATCTTTCAAGTAGATGAATTACCTCGCTTACCTTCTGATCTCCGCCTTCCGATCCGGAATAATCAAAGCCCATCCAAGTGAAAAATAAGATCGCAATACAAAAAGCCGGTAAAGTAGTATATAACATATGCTGAATATGCGTAAAAAGCGGTGTTCCAGCTATCGAAGACGCAAGGTTGGTAGTCTCCGAAAACGGAGAAAGTTTATCGCCGAAGTAAGCGCCGGATACGACCGCACCCGCCGCAATTCCGGGGGAAACATCTAACGTGGTACCAATTCCCATGAGAGCGACTCCCACAGTTCCAACGGTGGACCAGGAGCTTCCAGTAATCAAGGAAACGACGGAAGATAAAAGACAGGCGGTTATTAAAAAAAAGGAAGGTTTGAGAAGTTTCAATCCCCATACGATCATGGACGGAACGATTCCAGACCAGACCCAGACTCCTATCAAGGAACCGATCAATAAAAGAATGAGTACTGGTTTTAAAACGTTCTTCAAAGATTCTAGAATTCGTTCTTCCAAAAATTCCCATTTCACTCCAAGACGAATTCCAAGCAAACTGGCGACCGTTCCCGAAAGGATCAAAAGCATCTGCGCAGGTCCGTCCACGGTCCCGTTACCAAATACAACTCCCGCGTAACCGAGTCCCATCACGAGAACAATTACCGGAATGAAAGACTCAAATAACCCGGGCTCCGACTCCGTCGTTTTCACCAAAAATCCTTTGGAACGGAGGCTACGATCTTCATCTTCCGATTTGTGATCGGATGATTGAAACGAATCGCGTATGCGTGTAATGCCTGTCTTTCCATTCCCAATCTTTCCGTAAGATCCGGTTTTTTTCCCTCGATGAATTCGAGAAAAACTTCCTCGTCCCTACCGTAAAGTTTATCTCCCAAAACAGGAAAGCCCAAACCGTAAAGTACGGCCCGAATCTGATGCATACGTCCCGTAATCGGTTTGCATAAAACGAAAGAGTAGGTTTCCGACTCTCGCTTCGGATGGATCGATCGAACTTTCGATCCCTCGGTTTTTTCGTTTTGAGTTTGTAAACTTTCAAAATTCAATTTCTTCTTCCGAGATCGAACTTTCAATTCTCCAACATCCGATTCGATTTCTTGAAACTTCGTCTTAATAAAATCAGATTCAATTTTTTGAAAGATTGTAAGGCAAAACTCTTCCCCGGATGAGGAGAGACTTTCCAAGAGGTATTTTTTATTTCTTTTTAAAAAATTAGATTTTAAAATGACAAATTTTCTTTTTTTCCGTATTCTAGAGGAAAAATCGGATTTTAAAACGCCGTACGCGATTTTCCTTCTCGGAAAATCACCATATACTTTCGTAATATAGTATTTTCGAATTTTTCCAGAACTAAAAAATCCGGATAAAAGAGAAGCTGTCTTGGAATCCTTCGCAAACAAAACCACACCCGAAGTTTCCCTATCCAACCTATGAACCGTAAATAAATTTTCGAACTTTCCGGACTCCTTAAGAAGTGTAAGCAAGTTTCCTTTTCGATATTTTCCAGCGGGATGAACCGGCAGATCTCCCGGTTTATTCACCGCCACAAAAAACTCGTCTTCATAAAGTACCTCGTAATCCGTCCGAATGGGCGGCTCTTTTCTTCCAACCGGTTGATAAACGACGGTATTTCCTTCTCTGAGAAGAATTCCTGATTTTACTTTTTTACCGGAAACCGAAATTCGCCCTTCGTTGATTTCCTTTTGCCAAACGGTTCTCGAATGATATGTGAACTTTTTGGAAAGGAAATGATCGAGCCTGATTCCCGCTTCCTCTTTGGAAATAAAGATTTGAAATTGCTCCCATAAAGTTTCCGGTTCCTTAGATGAAACAGGACGATTGATCAAAACGACACTCAGCTTTGGTTTTCCTTGGAATTATCTTTAGAATCGATATAGGCTTGAATCATATTTTCTTCCCTTTCGTTCAAGTTAAAAAATTCACAACCGATTCGGAACATTTTATCCGTGTTGGTGATATTTCGGATCACGGCGCGAAACGTTCCCTTACTTTCGGGGGAAAAACTGATATCAAACAGGATCGTTTCCCCCACTGCGAAACTCCTGGAAAAGAAAATGGATTGATGATGAAAAAAACCGACCCCTTGCATGGAGATATTATCCACATTACATTTTTCCTTGGATTCCTGGAAAAAACCGGAAGCGATGATTTCTTTGGAAATCGCGTTTGCCGTAATATTAGCGGAATTGAAATCGTTTGCGTTCAGTTCTTTTTCGGAAAGAATCTGAACGTAACCGAGAGGAGTATATCCTTTGTAACGAATCATAATAGAAATTTCGGAAATGATTCCGGATTCTAAAGTGTTGACGGCGATCAGTTTTTGATATTCCGAAAACGGAAGAAATTGGAATCCGCCGCTCCCATCCGATTTAGCATAACGATCTAAAATATAAATCGGTTGATCAAAATTATACATTAGTCTCAGCCTGTTATCCATTTTATCCGAAAAAAAGATATTGGAAAGAGGATACGTTTCTTTTAAGAGTTTCGCGTGTTTTTTGACGATCTCGTCTATCTTTTTATCCGCAAATCCGATCGCCTTTCTGACTTTGTATTGATTGATGATATTCGTAAGTGTGATTTGAAATCCAGAAGAAGCATCTACGTGAATCCTTTTTTCGGTTCTCTGTGCAATCGTGACTTGGATCGCACTCGTAAACAGAAGCTCGACTCCGTTCGCCGGATTGTGAAGCTCGACCGTGCAAAAGGCCGCAAACCTATGATTATTATGGATCAGAAACAATTTACGATTTTGTTCCGTCGGAGTTCCGGGAGGAAGTGTTACGACAATTCGAAATGAATCTTTCAAACCCACTACCCTTACCGGAAGAGGGCGATTATTGGAGAGAATAACCACCGGAAGCCGAGTAAAAAGAGATTGTAGAATTTTGTGAATCCCTTCCGGGTCATTGATGAGCTTATCCATACTTTGGGCGAGATCCATGATTTTCAATCCGAACACGATCCGGAATCATAACCCGGCATCGTGATTTGCGGTTCGAATATTAAACCGGAAATTCCAAGTTAGTAAAACGATTTTCTTATTCAGACATGGAATTTTCTTCGTCCATTTTTTTTCGAAAGAGAAGTTCCATTCCGATTTCTTTCAACGTTTCGACTCCGGTAACGTTCATCGATTGCAAAAGATTTTCCGTATATTGGGAGATCAAAAACCGAATCCCCGCAACTCCTCCTCCGATCGCAAAAATTGCCATCGGTCTTCCCACAAGAACAGCATCCGCACCGAGCGCGATCATCTTAAAAACATCCATTCCACTCCGCACTCCTCCATCAACTGTAATCTGAACTTTATCGCCTATCACCTTTCGAATTCCGGGAAGAACTCTGGCGGTTCCAGGCATGTCGTCCAAAACCCTTCCGCCGTGATTGGATACGACGATACAATCCGCACCCGCATCGATCGCAAATTGTGCGTCCTGTGGAGTCATAATACCTTTGACAATAAAAGGTAATTTTGTAAAAGAACGAATCTTTCCGAGTCTGGAGACATTCCGAGTGACCGAAGAAATATTTTTCGACGTCATGGTCTTAAAGTTGACCGCGTCCACATCCATACCGATCGCAAAGAGACCGGAATTTTCCGATTCTCTAAATCTTTCTTCCAAAAGCCCTTCGTCTTCTCTAGGTTTACAAATCAGAATCGCATCCGCTTTCGTTTTACGGACAGCTTCGAGCATGATTAAATACTTTTCCGGACTTGCGCCGTCGCCTAACCACGCTAAGGTACCCGACGTCCGACATCCTTCCAGCAACGTGGCCGCAAAGGTGAATTCGTCCATGGCCCCGTTCATATTCGTAACGGCTCCAGTCATTGGCGCGGCCATCACCGGAGTTTTAATTGTCTTTCCTAGGAAACTAGTTTCAACGACAGCTTGAATATGTTCCCGGATATATTTAGGAAGAATCGAATACTCTCGCAGCGCATTGATATTATCTTGGAACGTAAGCATTTTTCCCAAGCCGCCCATACCCGGAACTCCGGAAGCGCAATCGGTTCCATCGCAGACCTTACAAACCCAACAAACCTCTTTTCCAAAACGCAGTCTCGCATTCTGCTGGATTTCTTTTTCGGACACGGAATAGAGCTCGTCGCAGGTAAATCGGATCGTATTCTTTACCTTTTCAAAAACGGATTCGGCTTGCTCCAAAGTATCGGCACTGATGATAACGTGCCCCGTTTTTTCGATGTTATTCGTAGGTTCATGAATGATATCTCCGATCTTATTCATGAGGAACAGATCATTGACTCCTTCGATCTTACGAGCCTCTTCGATTCCGTCGATCGCAAGAAGTTTTCCTCTCGGAGCCAAAAGACAACGTTCGATCGAAACTCTTTGCGCCGTGGGAGTAAGATTATCCGGCTCCTCCCCCAATGCGATCAGAATCGCTGCGCGGTTCAGATTGATTCCGGAAGAAAGAGGAAAAGTGAACGCGGACATAAAACCGCCGGACAATCTCGCGGCAATCTCTCCTACTTTGACTCCGTCGGGAGTAACTTTGATATCTCCCTTTCCGGCACCTAGAGTAATCCCGAGAACCTTCATACTTCGGAACATTACGTCTTCCACTTCTTTCAAAACGGATGAACTTAAAACGGAAGGCATATTGTGTCCCATCTCGATAAAGAAAGGTTCTCTTTCTATGATTCGATCCGCGATTCCGGTGATCACGAAATTCCCGTTCCAAGCGAGAGCATCCACGGAAACTTCAGGACCGGGCATGTACTCTTCGAGAATCATTTCTCCCGTGGGAGAATATTTTTTCGCGTGTTTGAATGCAGCCTGTAATTCTTCCCTATTTTCCACCTTGATGACACCGCGCGCGCCCATATTATCCGCCGGTTTCATCACAAGAGGAAATTTCAAAAATTCTAATGCTTCTCTCGTATCGGAAAAGCTCCAAACAGGCGCAAAACCGGGAAGAGGAATTCCCGCTTTTTTCAAACGCTCGCGCATCTTCACCTTATTGGAAGCGGCCTCCGCGTCCACGTAACGGATTCCGGGAAGATCAAGGGCATTTGCAACCGCAGCCACAGTCATACTCGCGTCGGTTCCCGCTGTGATCACTCCGTCTATCTTGATTGTCGTCGCGAGCTTTTTGGATTCCCGCACCATTCCCTCGATATCCTTAGTGCTCATCACCATGGGGATATCGCAGATTTTCATTCCGGGAGCGTCTGCGTTCATGTCGGCGACGACCGTTGTCAGCTTCATCATTCTCGCGGTTTGGATAATCGGAACTTGTAGAAGCCCCCCACCCACGATTAATATCGTCTTTCCTGCGATTTTATGACTCAGAGACAAAAAAGAAAATCCTTGTTTAACTTCAAAAAGCGACCGCTGGTTCCTCTTTGGCAACCCGCATCCTTACACTTCCCTTGCGAATGATTCCGCCTAACAGTAAATAATCGGAATCCAACGGATAAAACACTGCGGACTGCCCCGGAGTCACTCCACGAACTTCTTCCAGAGGATTTACAACAAGATCTTCGTTCATTTTCGTGATTCTACAACGAATCGGAGTATGTCTGTAACGAACCTGAACCCTACATTCAATCGATTCTCCCTCGCCGAGCGGTGCAAAACCTTGATAATTTGCATCGATCACTGAGAAAGATTCCGTGTAGGTTTCATTCTCTTCTCCTAATATTACGGAACCGTCGTCTTCGATCGCAATCACATACAGAGGATTTTTCCAAGCGATCCCGAGCCCTTTTCTTTGACCGATCGTGAAATTTTCCCGACCATTGTGTTTGCCGATGATACGACCGTCCCGGAGTTTGAAAAAACCAGGAGTGAATTCCACATTTTTCTTTTTCAAAAATTTTCTGTAATCGTTCTCCGGAATAAAACAGATTTCCTGAGACTCGGCTTTATTAGCAACCGAAAGCCCCATTCTCCTTGCAATCTCTCTGACTTCCGGTTTCGTCATCCCTCCGAGAGGGAAAGTTACATTTTTGAGATTCTCTTGAGAAAGCCCGTATAGATAATAAGCCTGATTTTTTCCGACATCGATCCCATTTGCGATCGCATAACGTTCTCCGTTACGCACAATCCTGGCGTAATGACCGGTGG
>NZ_CP040840.1:1917500-1925000 GCF_006874765.1 Leptospira weilii | reverse complement strand
CGATCCACTCTTGTTTCCAAAGAACGAATTCTTTTTCCCGTCTTGGTTGAAAAACGTTTTTTTATTTTGGTTTTCTTTTTGGTATGCTGACTCCGAGTTTTCAAATCACTTTTCTTTTCTCGTTCGTCTCGTACATTTTTCATTTTTTCTTTGGAATATTCCTCATCTTTGATCGCGCTCGTTTCGTCCTTTGGCGGAGCCCACCTTTCTTCGGGAAACTTGTCCTTTGACATTTTTTCTACGGAATGAGTTTTTTTTTCCTCAAGTCTTTCTTCCTGGCTTGATTGTGTTTCTTTTGCGTTGGAAGAGTATTCTCCCGGATCAGAAGGAGCTTTGGTTTCCTTTGAAGTTTCTTTTTCATTTGCCGGAAATTCCCCCGAATCCGGAAGACTATTTAAATCTTTGGGCGAAACCAACGGTTCCGAATTCATTTCAGGACTTAAGATCACTCGATCTGTTTTGGAATTGTTCGAGACTTCCTCACCTTCCTTCTTTTTTAAAAACCGGGAAATATCTTCCCGAAAGAGATAACTGTAAACGATCAAGGATCCTAAAAGTAAGATTAAGATTCCGGAAAGCAGGATTTTCAACTGGTCTCGTCTCATGGGTGTACCTGATTCAAATATCGGTTTTTCGTCTGTTTTTAAGTCTCATTTTCTCCGAATAGAATTCTGTGAGAGTTTTGTTTTTTCCCCGAGCTCTATTTGTTCTTTATCTTTTGGGTTCCATTTCGGGGCAGGTTGACCTTTCTTCCGCTCCGGTCAAAAGGGATGAAGACGAAATGAGCCGAGTTCTGATTTTAGAAAAGATACTATCCGAATGGAAACAATACAATCTTTTTCTTGTGGACTCGTTCGACGGCGCACGACCTTGGGAAATTTACAGAGGGGTTTCCTTTTTGAACGAAATCCGTTTTAATTCTCAGATCCCCGATAACACGGCTTTTTCCAAAGAGAGAGAATTTTATCCCTCTCTTTCCACCGCGAACGATTATCGCTCCATGATGATTCAGACTTTTTTCGAGAACCCAAAACATGCCCATTTGGAAATTCGACCCAAAGAGAAAATCAGACTTCCAATCGGGATTCCATCTCGAATTTTTTTTTGGATGTATTCCTCTTCTCAAAACGCGAAATTAGAATTGGTTCTTTATCAGCATAAGTCCAAGGAAATCGTGATCGATCTAGGGGATTTGAATTTCGACGGTTGGAAACGGATCGAAAAAAAATTGACGATCCCGGTAAAAAACACCAGGCTAAATCAAAATTTGCATTACCCGTTCGAAGTGGCGGAAATTCGACTCATCCCCGGTCCGTTTCAGAAAAAGGGAGAATTCGTTTTTTATCTGGATCGTATGGGTATCCTCGTGGATACAAGAAACAACAGTTATCCCGGTGCGGAGATTAAAGATAACTGGGGTACCGGTCTCTGAAAAATTCTCCGAGTCGTGACGGCTCCTTCGGATCAAAGCGAAAAGTATCCCATCCCATATAACCCGCGGCTTCTACGTTAGCCGCGTTGTCGTCGATCAGTACGTAGCGCATTCCCGGATAATCGGTTTGAATCCATTGAAAATATTCTTCCGCCGGTTTACGTGCTCCGAGTTCGCAGGAAAAATACAATTGATCGAACTGGGAGAACACATTCTGAATGTCCGGAAATTTTTGAAGTTCTTTGTACCAGACGGAATAATTACTGGCGAGTACGAGTTTATTTCCGCCGCTCTTAAGTAGTTTTACGATTCCGACGGTCTCGGGAATCAATCGCACTTTAGCGAACATACGTTCCTTGATCTTTCTCGGGTCGGGCAAATCGCCGTTTCGATATTCGGGTAAATAAAATCTTTCTAAGAACTCCTCCTCTTCGATGAGTCCCTTTTCAAATTCCAAGAAAGCGTTTCTTTCCCTTCCTTGGGCGAATTTTTCTCTCGATTCGCTGGGAAGCATTTTATAGAGTGCAGAATGAAAGGGATCCTTTATCAAGGTATCCATCAGATCAAAAGCAAATAAAACTCCGCTCATAAGCCTATGATTTTTTTATACCAAATCCTGACGATCTTTCTTCTTATCCTTATCTTTCCTCTCTCCCTCTTATTTCCTTCCGTAAGACTTTTTTTTAGAAAACGGTCCGAGGATAAAAAAAGAATTCTTTCCAAAGCTTTGGATCTTTCCGGTAAACATACCGTGTGGTTGCACGCGGCTTCCGTGGGAGAATTGGATCAGTGCAAAGCCTTGGCCCTTGAGTTCAGAAAATATGATCTGTCCGCTTTTTTGATTCAATCCGTTTTTTCCGAAAGTGTTAGAGATTCTCAACTCGAAGCGTTTCCCGCCGACGAAACCTTTCGCCTTCCGATCGATTTTCCGACCAATTATGATTGGATCTTCTCTCATTTCCAACCCAAGGTTTTGGTTTTGATGGCCTGGGACACTTGGCCGAATCTTATTCTTTCCGCGAAGCGCTTGGGCGCCAAAGTGGTGTTAGGTTCCGCGGTGATTGGCGCGCGCAAACAAGGTTTGATGGGAAGCTTGACTAAGGCGGTTTTTAGCCATTTGGACGGTATTTTTCCCTCTCACGAATCCTTTTACGATTCGTTTCGCGCTCTCGTTCCGGATAATATTCCGGTAAAAGTTTTGGGCGACACCAGATTCGATATCGTTCTTAAAAAGATAGAAGACAATAAAAAGGAATTCAAAAAACCCAGGAATTATCCGTATTCTAAAATTATACTATTTGCATCCACTTACGAGCCTTGTGAAAAATTAATCGTTTCTCTCTACGAGTTCATTCGTTCTAAAAATCCGGATTTGTTATACGAAATCGCGTTTTGGATATTTCCCCACAAAACTTCCCCCGACCGAATAACTTCCATAGAATACAATCTTCAGGACGCGAATATCTCTTACCAAACCTGGACTTCCGTTCCTTTCGAAAATATGTCCGCTCAAACGATCATCTTTGATGTGTTAGGCGTTTTAGCTTTTGCGTATCAGGCTGCGGACTTCGCCTATGTAGGAGGCGCCCTTCATAATCGAGTCCACAACGTTTTGGAACCCGCAACCTTCGGTTTACCTTTGATGACGGGCCCTAAAATTTCCAATTCCCCCGAGGCTAAAATCTTAAATCAAACCGGAGGGTTGTTTATCGTGGAATCCCCGAAGGACATATTCGATATTTTGAACATTCCAAAAACAGAATTCGAAAAAATCCGAAAACACAACGCGGAATTCGTTCAGTCCGGTCGGGGCGCGGCGAAACGGTTGTTCGATGAGATTATTAAATTATAATATATTTACGCTTCTTTCGGCTCTTTTTCTCTATCCGGGGAATTCTCGAAAAAGAATCTTTCGAATGACGAGTCCAAAAAGAATGTAGCCGAAATTTGGAATCCTGTTTGACGGTTGTAACGAAGAATTTCCGCATTTCAAAAGCGTCAAACGAGGTTATTGTCGGAACGTGCGCGTCCGAAAAAGTAAGAAAGCGAAAGGCTACCCCGTCGAGTCGTCGTTAAAATAACGTTACATACTCGAAACGGGACTTTGTCGTAATTATAGCGGTCTTTTCGTGACAGAAAACGAAAATTCGAGATAATTCATTATTTCCAAGAAGTGGTTTAAATCCAGTTGAATGGGTCAAGAAGTTATGATTGGGCGGCAGCAGGAGTTCCCAAAAAACGCACCGGGAAGCGACACATTGAGTCATCAAGCAGGTCTCGCAATTTTTTTACAAAAAGATCAATTATTCGAATTCGAAACTTCGTCGAATTTAGCTCTCTTTTGATAAACTGAATTGATATTTCAAATAGAAAGTCGTACACTTTAGATTCTTATAAATAAGGGAAACGTATCCATAGGAAGTTCGTTTCGGATTTAGGTCGTTTCATTTTTAAAACGAAAAGCGGTTCAACACAATGTTTCTTTATAAACAACTACGATTTTTATGTTTCTTTCTCGTTTTTGTATCTTGTACAAGCTGCCTTACTATGCACTTTCGCGAAAAACAAAATAGAATCCCCTTTTACAAATATGAACGGCCGACTCTACACGAAATTCGGGTCCTACAAAGTAAAAATCAACCTACATTAGAACTATATTATATAGGAGAAAACGAAAAAAAATTTAGTTATTATTGTGTAACCCCCTCCGATACAAACGATCAAAAAAAGGATATGTATCTTTACGATGTTCAATTTCGCAAGTTCGAAGATACCTGTGAATTCAAAGAAGAAGATTCGAATTGGCCAATCCGAGTAGAAAAAGCGGAGAGGAGATTGTTTCTTTACGATGTCGGAATAGTGATCAATGATCTTCCCTGGTGGGGTAAAAGCGATACAAGTCTTACCATCTATCGCGGACCTCACATAAGGAAAAAAATTTCAGACGTTCGAGAAGTCTGGACGATACAACAAAATCCCTTTGACTACAAACTTTGTATTGCGGATTCAAACAATAGGATTGTAGCTTTAGATTGTTCCAAACACGAAGAAGACTTAGATCTTTTTAAGATGCGACACGTCTGCATTTCGGCCGAATTCAACTGTTCGAAACAACCGAATTCGAAATTGCTTTCTTTGTCGGAAATTCCGAAATCTCCTCCAACCTATTTTAGCGCCCAACAAGGCTGGGCTCTCTATTATTCCCGTAAAAATTATGCGATTTGGTTATCCGAAGCGACGCCCACTCAAACAATTTCCCCGATCGTCCAAATCCGATTTGAGCCGTCTTTTAAAAAGTTTTCGTTCAAGAATGTGATCGAGTATGGACTGATTTATTTTTTGTATCCATTTACGATTGTGTTCGATCTCGTAGCTACTCCTACTTATTTTATCTATTTTACGTTAGCTGGTCCCAGCCATCTCTTTTAAGTCAGCATTTTTTGAACAGCCGCATACAACACGACATCCATGTTTATAATTTCCGAATCGTTTACGTTCAGTCGAAAAGCAAGCTTTACAGAATTTTCGTCAACCCGCCCCTTCTATCCTTCTCCTCAAGATATTCAAAATCGAATTTTGAATATCCCTCATCAAAAAATCACCCCAGAGAGACGCGTAAAAATTAAATCGGGTCGACAAACGGTATTTGCTCCGTAGATGAAGGACAGCGGTTCGTTTTTCTTTGTAATTTAGAATTTCATTGTATTCTAATTCGTACTCTCCCTGTAAGGCGTCGAAATAAGCGTCTCCGGAAACGACGTGCGAGCCCAACATTGTGATGGGAATTAGATTCGGATCCGCCTTAATTTCGAACTTCAATCTTCGATCCGGATCCCTCTCCGTTACGGTTTCATAAAACAACGTGAGTTCGGCGTAATGAGAAAGATCTTGTACTCAAAACGCTAGATCACATATTAAACCGACTTCCAGCAAAAAAGGGTAAAATACGGATCTGACATCAATATTTTGTGCAATAAACGATTAATTGTACAAAACAAAAAATAAACTAGAACGGAAAAATACTTTAGTCCCGTGATAAGAAAAGAAACCGAAAATTCCAGTTAAGTCTGAATGAGGTAGCAACAATCGTGGTTTTTTTTCATCTTTCTCATTATAGAGAATTTAAAAATTTTTATTTGATAGAAATAAAAAAGAACCTGAAATCCGAATTTCTAAAAACGGTAAGTTACAATCGTTTTGTTGAGCTGACGTCGAATGCGTTATCTGTTATAGCTTCGTTTCTATCCAATACTTGTATGGGAAAATGCTCCGGAATTTCTTTCATTGATTCTACGATTCTTTGGAGCATACGACAACGGAAGAATCCATTCTCATAAGAACCTGCCCAGCCACAGTTTTTTCTTATGAAAAAAAACCGGGGCTCGACAGAACCTTGCAGCTTGACGTTTTTGATAAAGTAGAATTAAGTTTTGGGACACACTATAAATTTTCCTTTTTAAGGAAAACTTTAGGATCTTTGAGTTCGCTTTTCGGAATCGCTTTCAATTTTACGGAACTTGTAAAAGATGAATATCCTCCTCTCGCTTTTTTTGTAAATCCCATCCGTTGTGTCCGGGCTCTGGAACCGCTTCGGGTATGGACCTTCTTTTACTTTCTTGCGAGAAAAAAATTCTATCCTCTTTGAATGAAGGAACGATCGGCACCGATTCCCTTTTGATTCCGATGAGTTATTGGAACCGACTGGACGCGTTTCAGAAAAAGGCCCTTTCCAAAAAACTTCCTTTTTTACTGAAGAGGTATACGAAGCACCTCGCGTCCCTGGATCGTCTTCATTGGAGAGCCGGGAAGATCAAATACAACTGGGGTGTGGGCGAATTGAAGAAGATGACGATTCATGTGAATTCCGGAGTTTGGGCGGTTTTGGGTGCTTTGGCGGCCGCGCACGGGGTTTCCAGGTGTTTTCTTTTTAATTATCTTCTTTGGTTGGAAGACGTTGGAGTCGGGGATTCTATTGTGAACACGATGAACCGGGGAGTTCCTCAATTTCACGGGACTTACAAGATGAGTTGGACCTTAAATCTACGAAAAAATCAAATTTCCAGGGCCTTATTCTTCGAACCGAACCCAATCACCAGCAAACATTTGTCCTCCTTACCAAAACCAAACCTCTAAAAAATCGTCTCACTCATTCGAATTAAACGACAAAAACCTGGGTTCTCAAAACGCGTGAGCGATCGTAGTGGAAATCCTGCAACGCAACATTCAAAAACGGAACAGTAAAGACAAAAAACGAAATCATTTGTATATTAGAAAAATACAAAATGGTGCGTTGCAGATTGAAACGAAGAGCGCGACCCGGCGCAAAACGCCGGGGCACGCCCGTGACATCTGACCCCTAAAACCTATCCACTAAAATGGGCACGCCCGTGATTAGATGTCAGCGTTTTAGAAATCAGGTTTACAGAAATCAGGCGCTTGATGAACAAAATAAGAAATTAAAAGGCCCTCATCGCTTTCAACGAAAAGGGCCTAAATTTTAGAAAACTCTAATTTATGGTTTCTTAATGATGAAACAATCTCATCAAAAGCCCGCCTTGTTGAACGAAAAATTCCGCAAAAACGAGACTTGTGATCGCCATCAGTTTGATCAGGATGTTGATTGAGGGTCCGGAAGTATCCTTGAATGGATCCCCCACTGTATCGCCTACGACCGCCGCTTTGTGTTGGTCGGAACCTTTACCACCGGCTTTTTTTTCGATATATTTCTTCGCGTTGTCCCAACCTCCGCCGGAATTCGCCGCAGAGATAGCAAGAACCACTCCCGCGACCAACGCACCCGCAAGAACACCCGCAAGAGTTTTCACTCCGAAAAGATACCCGACCAAAATCGGAGTCATGAGAACAAGTAATCCGGGAAGAATCATTTCCCGAAGTGCCGCCGTCGTGGAAATGTCCACACAACGTTTGTAGTTCGGTTTATTTTTTCCTTCCATAATGCCCGGAATTTCACGGAATTGTTTACGAACTTCTTCCACCATATCAACCGCAGCCTTACCTACGGATTTCATTGTCATAGCGGTGAATAAAAAAGGAAGCATCGCCCCGAA
>NZ_CP040840.1:1882500-1915000 GCF_006874765.1 Leptospira weilii | reverse complement strand
CAAGGATCGGTCACTGATGTTCAGGCAATTGAAATCCTCCAGGAAATTGTAGAAAGCGAACGCAAAATCAACCAAGAATTCCTAGATGCAAAACTCAAACAAACCGGATATAACCGGGAGCTTTTAATCTTTTCCCTTTTTTACCTCCAGAGGAACCCTACTCAGGACTCCGACTTCAAAGCGGAAGAATGGAAGTCCCACTTTGCAAAGATCCGAAAACAAAAAGAGGAAGAAGACCTTTCTAAAATCGTTTCCCCATTTGCATACGACTCGGAAGAATCCTCTTTTTTATCTGAAAGATAATATGAACGTGAGTTCGCGGAGAAAATTGGGCGAATAAACTCTATTTCGCTCCCTACGGGGCGCTTTCTTTCTCAACTTCGTTGAGAGCCGCTCACGACGCTCCACTGTTCGCTGACTATTTCGCTCCCTACGGGGCGCTTTCTTTCTCAACTTCGTTGAGAGCCGCTCACGACGCTCCACTGTTCGCTTTCTCAACTTCGTTGAGAGCCGCTCACGACGCTCCACTGTTCGCTGACTATTTCGCTCCCTACGGGGCGCTTTCTTTCTCAACTTCGTTGAGAGCCGCTCACGACGCTCCGCTGTTCGCTGGCTATTTCGCTCCCTACGGGGCGCTTTCTTTCTCAACTTCGTTGAGAGCCGCTCACGACGCTCCGCTGTTCGCTGGCTATTTCGCTCCCTACGGGGCGCTTTCTTTCTCAACTTCGTTGAGAGCCGCTCACGACGCTCCGCTGTTCGCTGGCTATTTCGCTCCCTACGGGGCGCGAAATAGGCGGGAAAACTCCGGTGGTTTTTCTCTATCAGAAAATCATGCTTTTTGCAAGTAAAAAATAGGATTCTTGTCTGAACACTTGCGTTTTATTATATATAAAGTTCTATCCACTAAAATCTAACCCCTAATCACTAACACGTCGGAACACTTGAAAAATATCAGTTTTTAATTTTTACTACTCGGCCGCGTGAAAATGATACTCAAACAATAAACGGTCGATTTGCAAAAGTGCGGCGGTTCTCAAAAATTAAGCCAAATCGGGAAATCCCGACTTTTTAAAGGAAGATTCTAATTTTCGAAATAGTTTATCATAGTATTTTATTCATGCGTCCGAGTGTATTACCCCGAAAGCCTTCTTAATTTGTGGGTAACGTTTATGATAGAGAACAGTGTCGCTTTAGTTTTGGCCGGACCACAGTTTCTACTCTGATCGACAAATTGAAGAATCATCTGAAAAACGTAATTCTTTTGCCATTCCAATTTGTCGATCTTAAAACACGACCCATAGGGAGTTATTTTGCTGAGTTTTCATCTTCAATCGCTTTCGCATTTGTTATATCGAGCTCACGTTAGATTAGGTTTTAAAATTCGATTTGAAACGTTCTTTCGTCGATACAGATTTTTCATTTCCTTTCAAAGTAGTCCAGTAAAGAGAAAAATAAGAACTTGCCTCAAAAGTTTTAAAAATTCGGAAATGAATTAAGATAAAAAGAATCTGAAAATTTTTAGATAATTCCTAAATTATAAATTTAGAATACTTTAATTCCTAAAAACTTGTCCCAAAACTTAGATAGAAACATCATCACAAATTTTTCACAAAACGAAGAAATTCCCACAGATTACGTCCCTTTGGCTATTTATCGGTTTTCGAACCGATTCTATTGTTGTTAAAATCCCGTTGAAGTTCCTACATTCTGAAGTTTTGAACATGCTCTAAGTTGAACAAAGCTTCATTAATTTCAGAAAATCCGAAAAAGGGCTAAATGGAATCCATTTGTCTTTATCGGAATTCTACTTTTACCCAAACTTCCATCCTCAAATACAACTCGGTCCAAAGGAAACCTAACGCCACTTGTGAACTTTTTAGAAGTTCTATTTTTTACTGTTTTGCTTTGTATTACTGATCTCTACATAACAAAGTGCCCAAAAATCTGCGTCTAAACGCGGGATTTGTGTTCAAATGAACAACGGTATTCTATTTTATAGGGATCAATGAAAACCTTTCAAAAGGCACTTTCTTGCTAAAAAATTTTAAAATTTATTTTATACTAGTGATTCTCTATTTACAAAAGCATCATTATCATTAGTTTGGGCACCGCCGGATGTTACTCAAGATCTAGTTGTGAGGAACGTTCGAGAACAATTAACAAGGAATCCAGGAGAAAAATGCAGGTTTTTAAAGATTACCTTGAGTATTATCAAGTATAATCTTTCATAATTTCCAACCTAATGCGTTTTTAAAAACGCTTAATTCGCTTATCATTTTTTTCGATTATTACGAAATCGTTAGAATCAATATTTCTAAAACGCAATATGCCTTCTTTATTTTTAAATAGGAATACAAAGAGAATATTTTTTTATTTATTTCGCGATTTCATTGACATAAACAAGACCAAAATTTTACGTTCTCAAAAATTACTTAAGTAAGAGGACTTTAATGAAAAAATTAACTATTTTGGCTCTAACGGTGGGCCTGATGATTTCTATGAATAACTGTACAAGCACTTACGGTACAAACGGTATTGCTGGGGCAAAACTGAGTTCTTTCTTAGACATTCGTGCTTTGAATAGAAAGGATTACAAAGTAATCGGAAGTGTAAAAGGTGAAGCTACCTATACAAGAACTAGATATTTACTCCCACTCTATCCATTTGTAACCTATAACTTTGGTACTCCAGGTCTTACTGCGAAAAAAGACAGTGGCTCCATTTCAGGGTATTCAGTTTTCCCTACTCCTACAAGCCCACTTGATTATGCAAAAGACCAGGCAATTTACAATGCTTTAGAAAAATTAGATGGCGCCGATGCAATTCTTCAACCACGTTTTAAAACAAAGTGTGAAGATTTTAATTTTCCACTTTTCTATAATGAAGAAAAATGCACTGTAAACGTAATCGGTAAAGCTATCTCTATCAATGAAGGTTAATATCTTCATTTTAATCATTACTCTTTTTGCAATGATTAACTGCTCTTCTGCAGGCTCTGCTGGAAAGGGCATAAATGACTATCAATACAGTGCTGGTAGTTATTATGTAATCCAGGATGCTAAAAACGATTACGTCGATTCCGAGAAGTTCGGAGAAAGTGAAGTGATATCAAAAAATCCAATTAGGATTTGTTCTGATTTACTTCTTTTCCCATTCAACATCTTTTATTTTGCATTTCAAGGTGAAACACTGTTTGGAACTTTTAGATCAAGTGAAAAGGAATTTAATAGAAAAATTTCAGCGCTCCAACTTGATCCGGCCGAACAGTCTTTAAACACTGAAGACTATGAAGAATCTAATGGAAAACTCGCGTTAAGAATATATGGAGATTTATTATTAACACCTTTAAATCTTTTTTATTTCATAATTGCGGATGATACATTATTGGGTTCAATAAGTCAGATTGAGCGAAAATCGAACAATCTTGATTACCGAAACAGAGTAGTGATGGCTCGTCGTTATTATTTACTGAAAGCTGGTACAACGAAAAAACAAATGTCAGTAACTGATACTCCTCTCTCTATTTCTCAAGGCGAAAAAGATTATTACTTCACATCAGATAAGATAATGTATCGCTTCGACGCAGAAACCTTCGGACAAATATTGACCGATGCGAATCTGGTTTTAGATGATCTCGATTTATCAGCTGAAGACGTTGAGGAACTGAAGCAGAACGGTTACTTGGATTTCGTCGAAGACGACGTGAAGTCTATTCCGACTTTTGATGTAGCCCCTCCTGTAAAAGGTAAGAAAAAATAAGAATCTAATTCTTATTTTTCTTTTTATTAAAACCCTGTCGATTTCGGCAGGGTTTTTTATTTAGAATTTGTCCCAAAACCTGTCGAGCGCCAATAGAAACAGACACTGAGTTCGCTTAAAAACATAGGAGTTCCCACATTTTAAGTGGCGAGAGGTTAGGCTTTCCAACTCTAAATTGTTTCGATCGAAAATATTTTTTCCCTATTCATACAGAGAAGAATTGCTAGGAAAAAGGATCTTATGAAAAAAATCATCATCCTGACTTTAATCGCACTCAGCTTTTCGGTATTTTTATCGAATTGTGCCACTGGTCCTCAACAAGGTCTTGTTGTAACGAATATTACATTTCCAGGGGAAATCAATCCTTCCAACAACATCTCTACTGTTAAAAAAGCGGAAGGTTGTGCGCATAACATTCTCTACTTAGTTACTTGGGGAAATGCTGCTGCAGGCCAAATCGCACTCGACAATAAAATTTCTAGAATCGCGACCATAGACCATTCTATTGTTTCCGTTCTAGGACTTGTTTATAGCAACTATTGCACCATCGTAAGTGGGGAGTAACTAAAATGAAAAAATTCATCAGTCTGATCGTAATCTCTCTCGCGGCGTTCGTTGTATCCAACTGTGCGACGAGTATTTTTCCAGCGGCGATTTTCAATTCTTCCAATTATCACGTATCCGGAAATCCAACCGGTGGTCCTACGGATGCAAAAATCTTAAAGAGTGGAAAGTCTTGTAACAATTACTCGATTATTCTACTTTGGGGTTATTATTCCGGCGGAGAAGGAAGCATTGCAGAAGCGATGAAAGACGGCCAAATCACAAAGGTCGCGGTTGTAGACAAAAACACTTTCGGAATTTTAGGACCCATTTTCTCAAAAGAATGCGTCGTGGTTTACGGAGAATAAAAAGAACAACGTAAAAGTAGTTTCTTAATTCTCTAAAAAACAAATTCTATCAAACATTGAATATGCATCTTGCCCAGAGTGGAAATCATATTCAATGTTTTCATCTTTTATTCTTTTCTACATTCAAAAAAATTCTTTCAACTGATTCCTCTCTCAATTCGTTCGCATTCTGCGACAATTCATATTTTTTAGTTCTTGATGAGCCTAAAAAATACTTTCTTCTATCCATAACACGGTTAAGTTTTGGATCTATCAAGCTAGTTGAGCGATTTATAAAAAACGAGCGAAGCAAATTTTGCTGCCTTTATATCAATTCGTTTGTTCCTTTACTAATCCCTATAAAATAGAGTACCGTTCATCTGAGGTAGTCCCTACGTTTAGAGGCAGAATTTTAGGCACTCTATTATACAGAGATGAGTAAAACCACGATCGACAATCCCGAAAACATCGGATGCGAGCTCTTCTTTTGTCGCAAACCGAAATTAAGCATTCAAGTTTTATAATATTTTAAATATGAAACATATTCAAACACTCTTTTACAAGACATTATCGTCAGGTAGATTCGATTCCTTCCATTCCGATTTTAGAATCCTCAATTGCGGAAGCGCCAACCGGACTAATTACAATTTCTGCGTTGAATTCAGCATGCCCGCCAAGTTGTCTTTTTTGATACCAAACGAAACCTGCGTTAGCGCCGGTATAAGCTACAACCTGAACGGTTCTGGTTACCCAAACTCTCCAATTTGAGGCCCATAATTGAACATGAACTTGGCGTAAGAAAATGAGAAAGAATTTTCTAAAAGTAGGGTCCCTACTTTTAGAATTTGCTCGTAAAATCGCGATTTGTTGTAGTTTCCACATTTTAAGAATAGATTTACAAAGTTCAAATTCCAATTTCCTACATAAAAATGAACCATGAATTTCTTACGACCGAACTCACGTTATTTATTATAATTTACTCAATTACTTTTATTAATTTTCAAATAAAACTTTTATTTTTTAAACAGAACTAAAATAATTTTTAAAATTAGAGTTGTTGAAAAATTAATTTTCCTTCTGTTTCCGTTTCATTGAAATGAGCGATTGAGCAGTTTTTTTAGCTCCATTATGGAATTTTTCGACAACTCTATTTTATCCGAGTTACCGCATAAAAATGATACTCAAACAATAAACGGTCGATTTGCAAAAGTGCGGCGGTTCTCAAAAATTAAGCCAAATCGGTAATTTTCGGTTTTTTATAGAAATATTCCAACATTCTAACTTTCGAAATAAGTTTATCATAGTATTCTATTCATGCGCCCAAGTTAAAATCCTTTTGGGATATAAGAACACTTTCGAAAAACGTTAACCGAATTATCAATTTTAAAGTTGATAACCCGCACATACTTCAAAATCGGGCAATTCCTTTCTTTTTATAACGAAAAATACTTTACCACATTCCGCATAATAAACAGGATTCAAATACAAGTAATTTCCATGAAATCTCGTTCTATCGTTTTACTTGCCTACTTATATCTGTGCTTCTTTGTCGCAACCTGTTCCTCTGGTCATATCTCCATTCAGCCCGCTCTTTCCGGAGAGGAAAAAATACTCGGAAGGGTCAAGGGGACCGCCTGTGGATTTTTAGGCGTTCTTATACCTTGGTATTATTTCATTCCGATTCAACAAAATTCTAAAATAGAAAGGGCGTATTCCGACGCGATTCAACAGATCCCGGGAACGAAAGCGATTAAAAATATTACGATCGAAGAAACTTGGTTTTGGGCAATCGTGGGAATCACTCAATGTATGACAATTTCAGGGGATGCCGTTCGATGAATCTAAAGATTGTCGGAATCATTTTACTGTTCACGTTTTCCTGTTTTTCCCAACCGCTCATCATACCGGAAGATAAAAATAGAAAACCAAGTTCCAACCTTATCACCTATCCGGCCTACGCAAAAGAATGCGGATTTCTTTTACTCATGTTCGTTCCGATCGGAATTAACGACCGTTTTGTAAACGCATATTCAAAAATCGTCAAACAAGCAAAAGGTGGGATCCTTTCCCAGATCACACTTCAAGAATCCTGGTATTACGGCTTTATCGGAACGGGATACTGTACGACAATTACAGCCATGGTCACCAAAGGGGATGATGAATGAAAAAACGTAAAAAATTAATCTTTTATAATATTCAAAATACAAAAATATGCTTGCTCTTATCGAAAAGCCCGCTCCATCTTTTTATTATCCCCTTGTTTCTTCTTTCCTTCATAAGTTGTATAGCGATCCGAGTCTACATTCCCCGAAAAGGAGGAATCGCGCATGACGTCGGCAACTTAGACACAATCCCGCACCTCGCGGTTCCGAATCCGAATTTTAATTTTGAAATCCTCGAATCCCCGACACTCAAGAATGAAACGTTCGCAATTCGAAAACCGTCCCTTTTCTTTCTTGCGCCCGAAAAATTGGAAAACGAATACGGTTCCGTAGGAACCGTGATTGCGAGGGAATTGGATCGAAACAGAAACGATTATAAAACTGATCAAAAATATAAAATTCATATCAAAGATTTCGAGCTCAAAACGATAGACCATTGTTTTTTCGGAAGCGAAACGGAAGTAAAACTAAATATTGAGATCGTAAATCTCACAAAAAAAGAAAACGTCCTAGATTTTCAATACGCGGATTCTATCACTTCGAACGTGACCGATTGTCATTTTACTTTGGCCACGGCTACGGTTCTGGGATGGTTGATCTATTTACCCTATTTAGGGTTCCGGGGGAATCGAGAGGATCAACTCAATCAACTCGGGAAAACGGCTCTATTAGAATTTTCTGAAAAGCTAAAAATTACTTTAAAACAATCTTCTAAACCAGTTTCTCTCAGAAATCACTAGGATATTTTTTAAGTTTATGAATTCGACCTTAAAGTTCTTGAGCGCTTTTCTTCTTCTTGGATCGCTATTCCTTTCGATCGGATGCACCTATTCCGTAGAGAAAAAATACATATATGCAAAACCGTATTATCCAAACCAAAACTATTTCAATGAAGAAAACCCTCAATTTGAAGAAGGAAAACCGTATTGGCTTCTGGACTTTTTAGGAAATATTTTCGGGGTCTTATCCAAACTGATTCTCTGGAACAAGAAAATGAGCAACCATCGTTTATCCGAAGAAACGAAGAATTACCTAAGGGATTATATCAATGAAAACAATCTTCAAGATGTAAAAGTCCGCTTTAATCAATATGCCCCGATAGACGACCTTGTGCAGCTTTGGAGAGCGGATAACGTTCATCCGATTCTAAAATACACTTTTGGAATCATCAATTGGTTATTTGGAGTTATTATTCCAGGAAGACTTTTCGCAGGACTCATTACTGGCGATCACTACAATCCATATTCAAATACGATCAACCTCTATAGCGATATTCCATCGGTTGTTCTTCACGAGGGCGGGCACGCAAAAGACTTCGCACTCAGAAAACACAGATCTTTTTATAGCCTTACCTATTCGGTTCCGATTTTCGGTCCATTGTATGCCGAGGCGCGAGCCTCGGAAGATGCTCTGGGATATCTAAGACACAAATGCGATCTGAAAAACGAATTGATAGCCTATAGAACGTTATATCCCGCTTATGCGACGTACTCGGCGGGACCGATTTTAAGTTCCACAGGTAAACTGATCGGTCTGACGGCTTCGATTCCAGGTCATATCGTCGGCTACAGAAAAGAGAAAAAAGTCGAAAAGCAGGAGATTCCCGAGTGTAAGCTCGCGGAAGAAATGGCAAAATAAAAACTTCTATTGTTACGCTCCCGATTCAAATTCACGCGATCCTACTTTGATTCTTAGGATTACTTTTTAAATAACTTGAGTTCGGTATAACAAAATGCGAAAGCGATTGTAGTGGAAATTCCGAAGGAATTGTTGCGACCATAGGCAGCAACATTGAGTTAAAGCGCGGGCGCGAGCCATTTTATCTATGAAATTCGCGAGCTGCGACGACGACTCATAGGGAGTCGTTGCACTTTAGTTTCTTATTCGCCCAAACTTTCTTAGGCCGAACTCACCTTAAATAACGTGAGTTTTACGTAAAAAAAATCAGAGTCTGTCTCAAATACGAAAATTCTCATAAAATCAAAAGCGCTATCACTATCTCGACTTTCATCAATCAAAGCAGCTGCAAAAAATCGTTTAAAACCGTCAAGAGACGTAATCCGCGGAAACTACTGCCTTTGAACGACAAAAGTTAGAATGAGATTATGCAATTGTAATGTCGTCCCTGAAACATGGGGAGTTTCCGCGGTTATTTGCAAAAAACATTGGGCGTAATCTACGCCGAACTCACGTCATTTTAAGTCTTTTCAATCAATTACCTAACCGCAAATCGTTTGGTGGAAGTTTTAATTACTCGTAAGATAGACTCAGACAAATTGTCTCGTTCCCTGAAATCTATCTCAAAGATAGGTAATCATACCGCAGGAATTATCCCCAAAAGTTTTTGTGAGAATATTTGAAAAATTGAATCTCATTAGAATATAGATTCAAAAAAACTCGAAGAAGAAAAACGAAATCTATAAAAAGAAGTTTTAAATGCAAAATTATAACTTGCCAACTAGCGCAAAAAAACTATCCGAACGACGCATATTTGAATTTTACCAATCCATTTTTGTCTTAAAAACTCGAAGAATATTTTAAGTAGATCGATTATTTTTAGAAACAGCGACAATCATTTGATAAATAAGACTACGAGTTTCGAGTGGAATTTCATCATAAAATGAAATTAACGTATCTTCCGCTTTATCATTTGAGATTTTATTCCATAGATAATCACGCTTTTTCATTTTTTTGACGGTTCCGGAATTTTCGTTAAGAGATGAGTTTACTTCAGGACTTCCCTGCCCTTTAATTAACCAAAGACCCGAAATACCATGCGCTTTTTCTATATCTGCCGCAAGTTTATCCAACAAAGGGCGTTTATCATTGCAAATGTAACTGATATAGTTTTGAGATTTACCTATCGAGGTAGCAAAGTCTTCATCATTCATCGCTAATATGTTTTTGACCGCATAACGAAGCCGTTTTCCAGGCGAAGAAAAGTCTATATTTGTCAAAGGAATTGTAATAATTTTATTTGCCATATATTCTACGTTAATTCAATTTTGAATTAGAGATCCCTTTTTATAAATTTACTAAAATATCTAACTTATACCCTTTTTATTACAACCTTAAAAATGGATTTAATGAACGGAAATATAAGTTTTTTGCAGAATTTATAAATAAATATTAAGTCTTCGAGTCATATCCAATTAACATAAATTGTAAAATCTATATTTGTTCAATTCCCCGAAGTATGAATTTGATTATTTTATTTTCCGACAACGCAACTAAGAAAAGTCCAAGTCTACTATTCATTCCTAAATAATAGGGTGTTAAATTCCGCGTCTAAACGCGGGATTTGTGATCAAATTAACGGTATTCTATTTTATAGGATCAATAACTAAAATTGAAATGTTTTTTTAGAGTATTCCTTTCTGGTTAGTACTCTTTAGAGAATGAACCAAATATTGCAGTGGAAAGTATCCAGAATATCTCAAAAAACAGCTTATAATGTCGTAAGCTGAATTTTATGATAAAGAATTTCAAAATTTTTTTAATCATTCGCTTCGATTTTCTCAAACGGAATTCTTACCAAATAAAAATTCGATCTCTTACCGATATCTGTAAATTCCGGCCTAACGTGAGTTTGGCGATAAAAAAGAAAAATTATATTAAAAATGCCAGTTCCACATAAAATCAAACCTTCACCAAAAAGAAACTCAGTATAAGGTTCTGTCCCAATTTTGGGACAGAACCTTGCAGCTTGATCTTTCTGATAAAGTAGAAAATTCAAGTGCCGTCCTTCTCTAAGAATCGCTCGATAGAACTCAGCACAGAACGGCAGCTCCGCGGGATTGGGGACGCGCTGTAAATCGAAGTCGATATTTTTCTAGACGATTTTCATACACAATAAAAAATAAATTCTGAAGTAAATCCATTCAGCTTCGAAAAAGAAATCGGAAAAATGATTTTGCGTCTCGCAAATTCGACCATAGAATCACAGTTTATAATCTTTTCGACAAGTAGTCTTACAAAAATCCTTATATTACTTGATCTCTAAGGTTTCGATTCCAGACTCTGTGAAAATCTCCTCATACTTTGAAATGAAAGGAGCCTCTTTCTCAATCCTTTCCTCAATTGCCATTCCTTTAATTTCAGATTCGCTGTAAGTTCTTATAAAATCCCTTACCGCAAGTCTCTGAATGAGTTCATCCCAAAAAATACTGTCCTGATATTCGGTAATAAGATCGGAAATGTCCGTCTTTTCTTCGAACTCTCTGGTAAGATAATGAAATTCTTCCTCGTTATCATAGGCTACCAAATGGGAAACTTCCAGAGCCTTTGCATAAGATAAAACTTGTTGCTCCATGTCCTCGAAGGCATCGTACGAATCCAATCTATCCGTAGCAGGTTCCTCTTCATCCAGAATGGAATGGTATAAAAAGCGAGTGATCGCCAAAGATTTAAGAAGGGCTTCGTATTGTTTTCGAGTAAGTTCTATGTTCATTGCAATTCCCATTTCAGAAGGGAAGGTTAGAATTGCCAAATCTATTTCTCCATAAATTGAAACGAATATCGATTATATTCGATCAAAATATTTGATTTTAAAGCAAGAATATAGTTTTTAAATCGATAAAAGTTTAAGTCGAACGTGTGCGAATCCGCAAACATATTCCCTTTTTATTCTACCGCTTTTGGAAAATTATTTTTCGCGGTAAAAAATCTTCTAAAATTGAAAAAGAAAAATCCCGACTCTTATTTCTCTTCTTACCGAGTTGTTACAAACAGTATCTAAAAAACGGTCTGCGCCAAAATTTACGGTACCGAATCAATAGTTGCCCGTCTCACTTACCACTTTCTCGTTTCGCGATAATACGAATGTCGAGTCGAACACAACCCCAAACCTAAAATTGCCATTTTACCCAAGGCGAACGAAAGCGGCCTTACAGCAAATGATTGTAATTTAAAGAAGTGTTTTCAAGAAACCCGGGAAACAAAAACAATTCCGATAGATTGTCCATGAACAATGATGTCTCTCACTCATCTCCATATAATAGAGTGTCCAAAATTCTGCCTCGAAACGCGGGATTTGCGCTCAAATGAGCGGTATTCTATTTTATAGGGATCGGTAGCGGATAAAATATAAAATTAATTTATTTAAATATATCAATTCCCTAATATAATTCCAGAACAAGGCGGCATCTTGAATTGTTCAAATTCGTTGCGCTCAAAAGGAACGGTGGAAAAGAAATATTTTCCGCAATCCGTTGGATTAGAAAATAATCTGACCTTTTTCCCGAAATTAAAAACGACCAATTTACGTTCTTTTTCAAATTCTCTCAAATAAACCAGAATATCTTTCGGAACGTTTTCTTCGATCAATCTCAAAGATCCTTCCTTTAAGGCTCGGCTTTTATTTCGAAGACGGAGAACATTCCTATACGTATTCAAAAGAGAGTCCCTATCCTCCGATTCGATCAAAACGTTTCTTTCCCGATAATTTCCATGAACTCGAATCCAAGGAATTGCCTTCTTACTCGTAAAACCCGCATTCGGAGTATCGTCCCATTGCATAGGAGATCTTGCCCTATCCCGAATGATAACATCCGCAAGTCCCAACAGCTCGGAAAACGAATCGCCCAACCAACGATAAATTCTCGCGAGGGGATCCTGAGCTTCCGTCAACTTAATCGTCTCGTTGGTCATGCCGATCTCTTCCCCGTAGTAAGTGACCGGAACCCCCCTTGCGGTAAATTGAAACAAGGCGACCAATTTTCCTTTTTCAAGATTGTTATTGATCTTCATCATATAACGTCTTTGATCGTGATTCCCGAAAACGTATGTGGGGATACTCGGATACGGATACACTTCTTCCATCTTTCTGATGATTCCCTTAAAAAAATTCATTTTGAACTTTAACAACAGAGTTTCGAACAAAAAGATGAGATTCAAACCATCTTTTTTTTCGCCTAAGTAGCGTTTGATGATATGATCGTCTCCGGCAACTTCTCCGACCGCAAAACGATCTCCGTCGAACTCGTCCAAAACGGTCCTTAGTTCTTTTGCAAATACGAAGTTATCCGGATGATTTACCGTATGAACCCTACTCTGAAAATAACCGTCGTGATCGTTTTCCGAAACTATGTATTTAAATCGAAACGGATTGTCCCGAAAGTGTCTATCTTTATAGATCGCGTGAAAAATATCCAAACGAAAACCGTCCACTCCTTTCTTAAGCCAAAAACGCAAAACGTCAAACATCGCCTTTTTGACTTCGGGATTGTAATAATTCAAATCCGGTTGAAACTCTAAAAAGCTCGCAAGATACCATTGATCGGTATTGGGATCGTAATGCCAAGCTTTGGGAGTAACGAACGAGCTCCAATTATTGGGAGGTTTATTCTTTCCTTTTCCGTCTCTCCAGATATACCAATCCCTTTTAGGATTATCGCGGTTAGAACGGGACTGTCGAAACCAATCGTGTTCGATAGAAGTGTGGTTCATCACCATATCAAAAATGATTTTCATTCCGCGTTTATGGATTTCTTTTATTAGTTTTTCTGCATCTTTAATGGTTCCGTATTCGGGAGCGATCGAATAATAGTCGCTAACGTCATAACCGTGATCCATCTGAGGACTTTTATATAAAGGGGATACCCAGATGGTTTCAAACCCAAGATCATAAAGATAATCCAGCTTCGAAATGATGCCCGGAATGTCTCCGATCCCGTCTTGATTGCTATCCGCAAAGGAACGGGGATAAATCTGATAAATCGTGGTCTTTTGCCACCACTTATCGATTGGATGGGAGGAGTTTTTTTTTGGAATTGTTTTTTTCGCGGTCATGTCTCTTCGGCTTTATGGAATCTAAAATATTGGAATGAAGATTGTCAATCCTTACAAACCGGATTCGCTTCGACATAAGATATGGATTTGTAGTATTCAAACCCCATCCTGAATTCCGTTTCGATTTTTACAAAAGTTTATTCTTAATTATTCAGACAAATCGTTTATTTTAGAATTTTCAAAACATCCCGCGCCTACAATCTGGATTCATGAAGGCGACCTTTTCCTACGATCCGGAAACCGTCCGCAAAGTATTGGGATTCACATCGGATACCCGGTTTTATAAGGAATCATTGATTACGACTATTACGACCGCTTCCACCGAGGCGGAAAAAGGCTCTCTTTTTGTTCCTCTCCGGGGAAATCGGGACGGACACGAATTTATCGGAGACGCACTTTCTCGAGGAGCGAGTTATTTTTTAGTCGAAGAAGATCATCCGATTCGAAAGAACTTGAATTCCCAAGAGCAGTCTAAAGCAATTCCTGTGAAGAACACGTTAGTTGCTCTTGGAAAACTCGCCGCCTTCCACAGATCTCGTTTCAATCCGATCGTAATCGCAGTTACCGGATCCAGCGGAAAAACCACGACGAAGGAAGTTTTAGGAAACTGTTTAAAAAATCTCGAAGAACCCATATTGGTCGTCACTGAAAAGAATTACAATAACGAAATCGGACTTCCGTTCACTCTGTTTCGGATTTCCGATCGAACTCGAGTCGTAGTATGCGAACTCGGAATGAATCATAAAGGGGAAATTGCAAGGCTTGCTCAAATTGCGAAACCGGATTTCGCTCTAATTACTACAATCGGAACCGCGCACATAGAATTTTTAGGAAGTCAAAAAAACATCGCAAAAGCGAAGGTGGAAGTGGCCGAAGGCTTGGTAAGGGGAGGAAAACTCTTTTATCCAAATACGGGAGAATATTCTAAAATACTAAAAAGAAAACTCCACCGACACGGAGGCGAATTGATTCTTGTAAAGCCGGATCATATATTCTCCGTTCTTCAGAAAAGACCCTCCGGATTCTTATTGGAATACGGGGACAAAGAAATCGAATGGAATCTACCCGGATATAAACTTCTAGAAAACTTAGCGATCGCAATCGCCTGTTTAGAAACGGTCGGAGTTCCCACTGAATGGATTCGAGAAGGGATCTCCACGTTTAAATCCGCCGATAAAAGACTTGATTTACAAAAAGGGAAATACTCCGTAATCAACGACACGTACAATGCGAATTACGAATCGATGCTTTCATCCCTGGAAGTTGCCGATCAGCTCGCGGATGGAAAAGAATTTTACGTAGTTTTAGGAGATATGAAAGAATTGGGAAAACATTCCCAAAAGTTCCATAAGGAACTCGGAAAAAAGTGTTCCGAATTCCAAAATCTGAAAGGACTTTTTACGTTTGGAACCGACTCTCTTTGGATTCGGGAAGAATTTGTTAAACGAACAATCCTTCCCAGATTTTCCGAACATTTTGCCGGAACTGACGAAGGGCTTGTAAAACTCGTTCGAAAATTTTCGCAAACGGTTCCGGAAGGTTCCATCGTTTTAGCGAAAGCTTCGCGCGGAATTCAATTGGAGCGCTTCGTAGATTCCCTTCCTGTTTAATACTTGCAAACACCACAATCGAAAGAAACATTTTCAACAGGAGAAAAGACTTGGATGCAAAAGTGGCAATCATCATGGGAAGTCATTCCGACTGGGAGACGATGAGAGAAACGGAATCGATCTTAAAAGAATTCGACGTATCTTTCCATAAAGAAATCGTGTCCGCGCATAGATCTCCCGAGTATATGTTAGAATTTTCTAAATCGGCAAAACAAAACGGTTATTCCGTAATCATCGCAGGGGCTGGAGGAGCCGCTCATCTTCCCGGAATGGTTGCTTCGATGACCACGCTTCCCGTCCTCGGAGTTCCAGTACAAAGCAAAACGTTAAACGGCTTAGATAGTCTTCTTTCCATTGTTCAAATGCCGGGAGGTGTTCCTGTCGGAACTCTTGCGATCGGGACCGCCGGTGCCAAGAACGCAGGTCTGCTCGCGATAAGAATCCTTTCCCTTCAAGATTCTAAACTTTCCGAAAAACTTGAGAAATATCGAAATCAAATTCGAGAGAATGCTCTTTCAAAAAACAAGGACCTCTTGTGAAAAATAAAGATGTTTTAGCCCCAGGCTCGAGGCTTGGGGTAATGGGGTCCGGACAACTCGCGAGAATGTTCTGTTTGGAAGCGATTCCTTTCGGGTACGAGATTTCCGTTTATTCTCCCGAAAAAAATTCTCCCGCCGCGGGAGCCGGGGCAAAATCGTACGTATCTGCGTACGAGGACGAAGAAGCGTTGGTCGTTTTTTTGAAGAGTATAGACGCTCTTACATTCGAATTTGAGAATATTCCAGAAGTTGCACTTTCTACGATAGATAAATTTTCAAAACAAACCGGACTCAAAGTTCATCCTTCCCCAAATTGTATTCGAATCGCGCAAAATCGATGGAAGGAAAAAACTTCTTTTCAAAAAGCGGGAATCCCAACGGTAAACTTTTATCCGGTTTTTACGGAAAAAGACAAACTTTCCGTTCTTTCCAGCGTGAAATTTCCCTGCATACTCAAGACGAACACAATGGGTTACGATGGAAAAGGACAAATTCAATGTAAGACCAAGGAGGAACTCTCCTCTGCACTTTCCGCTTTAAAAGAACTCAATCATATCGTGGAAGAATTATTTCCGTTCACCGCAGAAGCTTCCGTAATTTTAGCGAGATTCGAAAACGGAAAAATCTTGAACTTTCGTCCTTCTAGAAACGTTCATAAAAATCGGATCTTAGATCTCACGTTTTATCCAGGAGATTTTTCGGAAAAGATAGAAATCGAACTCGTAAACTACTCTAGAAAATTGGCGGAAAAAATCGGCTATGTGGGAGTTTTTGGAATCGAATTCTTCATCAAAAACGAGGAAATTCTTTGCAACGAATTCGCTCCAAGACCACATAACTCGGGACATTTCAGTCAAAATTCGGGAACCCTTTCTCAATTTTCCCTTCAATTGAGAACTCTTTGCAATTTACCTTCTCCGAATACGATTCCGGCAAAGTCGATTACGATGAAGAACATTCTGGGAGAGGACTACAAACCAGATTCTCCGCTTTGGAATAGTGCATTAGAAAATCCTTATTATCATCTCCACCTTTACGGAAAAACCGAAGCTCTCAACGGAAGAAAGATGGGACACTGGAATTATTCTGGTCCGAATCCCGAATCCGCTTTTTCAAACTGGAATTAACTTTCCCAATCAAAGATCCCAATCTTGAAATACGAAATCATTCTTAAATCGGCAAAAAAGATAAAAAGGAACGAAATTACTACCCTCATCTTATTCGAGTTCAATATCATCTCTACTTCGATCGGTTGACAGAGAGTCTTTCGGTTTTAAGATCGACCTCATGAAAATTACAGACGACGTTTTTAAGAATGCACTTTCGCACTTTCCGTCCGGAGTTACCGTCATTACATATTCTCATCTTGGAAAACACGGCGGTCTAACCGTTAGCAGTTTCAGTTCTCTTTCGCTCAATCCTCCTCTTGTTTTATTTTGTCTTCAGAAGAACATAACCAGCCACGATCCGATTTACGATTCCGGTAAATTTATCGTGAACATTTTGGCGCAGGGGCAGGATTCCATTTCAAATCAATTTGCCTCGGGAAAAACCGATAAACACACTCTCATTGAAAAACTTAAATGTAAAACGGGGGAACTGGGAATTCCCATTTTGCCCGGAATTCTTTCTTATATCGAATGTGAGGTGGAACAATTTGTAAGCGGGGGAGATCATTCTATCGTGATCGGAAAAGTAATTTCCGCTGGAGCGGAAGATAGTTTGAGGCCTTTGTTGTATTACAGAAGGAACTATTATTCCATTTAGGTGAGGATTCCTTTTGCTCATCTCTACATAACAGAGTGTACAAAATTCTGCGTCTAAAACGGGGATTTGCGCTAAAGCTAATGGTACTCTTTTATGTAGCGCTTAGTAAAAAGGCATTACCAACCCACAAGTATTGGATCCGAAGATAAATCTGTCGGAATTACGACAAATCCTCTGTGAAACGATCGGCCCACAACGCGCCCCTTAGGAAGCGTTGTGCCTGAGTTTCCCTGATTTTGGGTGGTGGGGTGATGAGCGCCCCGTAGGGAGCAAATCATTGAGCCTGGAGGCGGGAAAATCTCAAGAGATTTTTCTCTATCAAAAAATCATACTTTTTGCAAATAAAAAGTCTCATTCTTGTCGGAACACTTGAAAAATATCAGTTTTTGATCCTTATTATCCCAAAAGTCTTCTTAATTTGTGGGGTTGGTTATGGTAAAAAGGAGCACACCAAAGTTTAATAAACCTTTCTTAAAAAGAATCGCAAATTATACGTTCGGCTTACCGATTGAGAAATATTGAAATCCTTTCATTTTCATCAGCTCGGGAGAATATTGGTTTCTTCCGTCAAAGATGACCTGATTTTTCAAAAGATTCTTAACCTTTGAAAAATCAGGTTCTCTGAATTCTCTCCATTCGGTTAGAAGTAACAAAGCATCCGCACCATTCAAAGCGGAATATGCGTCAACCGCATATTCCACTTTTCCTTCAAAATAGACTTTTGAGGTTTCTTTCGAGACCGGATCGTAAACGCGTAATTTTACGTTTTTATCATATAATTTCAAAAGCAGGGGAATTGAAGGAGCCTCCCTCATATCGTCAGTGCCGGGTTTGAAAGAAAGCCCCCAAACCGCGAAGATCATTCCGGAAAGATTCGATTCCCCGTAGAACTTTACGATTTTCTCATAGAGTCTGAGTTTCTGAGTTTCGTTAACCTCTTCCACTTTACGGATGATTTGAAGAGGAGAACCCTCGTCTTCAGACGTTTTGATCAAAGCGCGAACGTCCTTAGGAAAACAAGAACCGCCATACCCGATTCCAGCGTATAAAAACTGCCTCCCGATTCTAGAGTCGGTTCCCATCCCTTTACGAACGTCTTCGTAATTTCCTCCGACAGCCTCGCAAAGATTGGCGATTTCGTTGGCAAAAGAAATCTTAGTCGCAAGAAACGCGTTACACGCATATTTCGTAAGTTCCGCAGAGACGACCCCCATTCTTAAAATAGGATTTCCGTTGAGGACAAAAGGAGCATAAAGTTGTGCGATCAAATCTCCGGCTTTTTGGGTTTCGGAACCGATCACGACTCTTTCGGGACGCATGAAATCGTCGATCGCCGCTCCCTCTTTCAAAAATTCCGGATTAGAAACGACGTCGAATTCTTCCTTGGTTTCGTTTGCAATAATCGCTTTCACTTGGGCCGCAGTTCCGACCGGCACGGTGGATTTGTCTACAACGACCTTGTATCCGTTCATGGACTTACCAATTTCTTTTGCCACAGCAAAAACCGCAGAAAGATCGGAAGAACCGTCCGATAAAGTGGGAGTTCCCACAGCGATAAAAATGATATCCGACTTCTGCACTCCCTCGTGCAGAGAAGTGGTAAACTCGAGTCTTTTTTCCTTCCAGTTGGTCAAGACCAACTCGGAAAGTCCAGGTTCATAAATAGGAATCGTACCTTTTTTAAGATTTGCGATTTTTACTTCGTCTTTATCTACACAAATCACATGATTTCCGTATTCCGCAAAACAAGCGCCCGCGACAAGGCCTACATATCCGCTTCCAACCACACAAACTTTCATATTGAGAACCAGAATTCCGACCTTTCCAGGTTGAGAAAGAAAAATAAATCAGAAAGAAGTGTCTTTTTTGAATCTACTTTGTACCGGAAGCCAAGCAACCCCTTCAAATTTAGGCAAATTGAAACGTTCCAACTCGAAGGAAAGAATTCCGTCTTTCCAGAGATAACTATTCTCGACATGACTATCTCCTTCGTGTAAGGCGATGCCGAGAGAGTATTTGCCCGCAGAAAAATTCAAGGGAAGTCGGAAGTTCGCCGAAACGGATTCCCCCGCATGAATATTTTTCAGCGAATTCCCGAGATGATATGTGTTCGTTCCAAAAACACGAATTCCCCGAGAGTCGTCTATATGAAAACCTACGGTGAGATCCGGAATATTCCTCTTAAATATTACACGGACTGAAATTTCCACTTCGGAACCCACGGGAAAAATTTGCGGGTTCGTCCGATCCTTGTATTTCAAACCCTCTGCACGGCTCCGACTGATTCGATCCGGAGCTTGTTGCAAATCTTGCATCGGCAAATTTCTTGGATATAATTCTATAAGATCCAAATCCACAAAAAGACTTTCTACAATAGAATCTTTTGGAAATGGAAAAACGGATTCTCGCTCGCTCGCCGAACCTGCGATGATTTGCATGTATTCCCGAAAACCATCTACGGGATTCCCGTCGAAAACCAATTTGCCTTTCTCCAAAATCAAAACACGGGAACATACCGATTTTAAAAGTTCAAGATCATGACTTACAATCAGAGTCATAGTTCCCTGTTCCTGGAAGGAACGAAAACGCCTAAGGCATTTTTGCTGAAAACTCGCGTCACCCACAGCGAGAGCCTCGTCCACGATGAGAATGTCGGGTCTTGAAAAAGTCGCAAGAGCAAACCCGAGACGCATGACCATTCCGGAAGAATATTGTTTAATTGGAATATTCTTAAATTCTTGTAGACCGGAAAATTCGAAAATTTCGTCCATGGAGGATCGGATTTCGTCCGGACTGAGTCCCCAAACAAGACCATTGTAGTAGAGATTCTCTTCTCCCGAAAGTTCCGGATTAAATCCCACCCCGAGTTCCAGAATGGAACGAAGAGATCCAGTTCTTAAAATTTTTCCGGACGCGTAAGACGACACACCCGTGAGAACTTTCAAAAGAGTGGATTTTCCGGCGCCGTTTCTTCCGATCAAACCCACGATTTCTCCCGGAGAAACTTGAAAACTTACGTTTTTAAGAGCGTCGAATTTGACGTCGTTTCCTAAAAATCCGAGAGAAAGAACATTTAAAATTCTTTGAAAAGGCCCGCTATAACCGGCGTAAACCTTATTTAGATTTTCTACTTTTAAACTCAAAGATGATCCAAAATGACGGAATGAAACTTAGAACGACTCAAAATTCCGATCAAAGGAAATAAAATCAAGTAAGGAATAAATTCTTTCCAATGAAAAACCGTAACAAAATCGTTTAACAAAAAAAATCGAAAGAGTTCGAGAGGAAAATTGAGAGGATTCCAAACGTTGATCGAATGTAAAAAACCCGTGGACAAATACAAGATCGGTAACGACCAAAAGAAAAATTGAGAGACAAGACGAATGAGAGGTGTAATATCCCTTAAAATAACGTTCGCCCTCGCCAAATATCCCTGAATAAAAGAAAGTAAATATCCTACGGCAAGTATCACAAAAATCGAAACAGGAAATAAAATTATATTCAATTTTCCTAAAACGATTAATACGATCAAAACCGGAACCGCGGTCACCGTAAAGTGAATGAGCATTTGAACGTAAGGAATCCAGAGAAAAATCTCCGGCCCCAGAGGGGATCTTTTGATCAACTGTCGATTCTCTGTAAGAATCGAGGTTCCTCGAATCATATATTCCTGGAGAGGAATCCAAAATAAGAGTCCGCTGAATGTGTACCCGATAAAATCAGAAGCCGATCCCGGATTTCCTTTTAGCTGAAGAAATAAAAAGACGATCGTATAGATCAGAATCAAACTGAGATTTTGAACAAGCATCCAGGAGATTCCGAGGGAACTTCCTGCAAATTGTAAGGCGTAATCCCTCTTTACTAATATCCAAAGAATCGGTAAACTTTTCAACACTTCGCTCGCGCCTGAAGAACCTTACCTTTCTTACAGGAATAGATCCCGTCAATTCCAAAAATCCATTGATCCAAAAGCTCCAAACCGATCATGTCAAGAAGTCTTCCAAAATTCTCAAAGATCCAAAGGTCTTCTTCACTTGGTTTAGAACTAGATTCGGGATGATTGTGCGCAATGATGACGGAAGATGCCGCATCGTTTAAAATGATCTTCAAAAGATCTCTGGTCTGTACTCCCACTTCCTCCAAACTCCCTACCGCAACGATCTCTGCTCGTAGAACCGCACCTTCCGGAGAAAGAGTGATAAGCACAAAACATTCTCTGTTTTTAGGGATCAAACTGGTGGCGAGAAAATTAAGAAGCTGTTCGGAAGAATAACGCCTGCCCTTCAGAGCTTCCCATTTAAGGCGTCTCGCAAATTCGACAGCCGCAAGTAAAGTAGTTGCTTTGGCAATTCCCACCCCTGGAATTTTACGAAGATCCGAAACCTGTTTTTGAAGCAGACCACCGAAGCCTTTGCTTTGGTGTAAAATTTCGCGACTGAGTTCTTCGATCGGCTGAGCCCGATTCCCTCTTCCCAGAAGTACCGCCAAAAGTTCCCAATCTTCTAGGGATTCGGCTTCGTACGCGATCCGCGTTCTGGGATCGGGAAAAGGACTCAACTTTTCAGAAAGTTTCCCGCTAGATTTCAAATCCGCTTCAGATTATTTTTACTCAGCTCGGAAAGAGAATCTGAAAACCAGGTCCCTTTTTGAACGATTTCCCCTTCGAACGCTTCTTCCAGATAATCCGCAAAGGATTTTAAATTTGACTCTCCGGCGCGAGTCCGTTCCTTCCAGTTCGGACCAGCTCCGGGGAGGCCACCACGTTTTCTCTGGTAGTTGGCTGATTCTTGCAAAGATCGAATGATCATAGTCTTTTCCCCATTCTCAATAAATTAGACGACATAAACAGATAAAACGACAGGATAATTCACTAAACGGATATGTATATACTAATCAAAATAGTAGTAAATGTCAACCCAAAACGTTCCTTTTTTTAAAAATCATCGATTTTTAAGTCTGAAACTTGAATTTTAAAATTCCTGCTCTCCTCCGTCTTGATTTGTTATCTTAACTCTTTCCCTGGACAAAAACGTTTGTGCTTGGATCTTTTTTCGAAATAATCTGATTTTTTTTCGAATTTTCACTCCAAAATACAAATTTTTCGAACCGCTTCCAGAGTGGGGAAAAACAAATTCTATTTTTTAAGACCGGAAAATACTTTTCTAAAGTTTCGAATCCCATTCGGTTTCTGTGTTTTTCTTTTGAGTTTTGACTCTTTAAAGGCGGAAAAATACGCAACTTTGCGACCGGATCTGGATCCTACGTTTTTCCTAATTCAAAGAAACACGAGTCTGTCTTTAGGAGGCTTGTTCGAAACTCGAAAGAAATTTCCTCCTTCGTATGGAGCTTGGCTGGAGCTTCCGTTTTGGAAACAGGATCGTAGACATTTTTGGAAAACCTTTTTTCTGTATGAAAATCACAAAGTCCTCTCATCAGAAGAAGTTTCCATCGTTCATCGAACCCAAATAAGCCTACGGTATTCTTTTCTTTCAGGAGAAAATTTTCTCTTTCCTTCCGTTTTTATCGGATGGGAGAAGGGACAAAAAGATTTGGCTGTTTTCGGAATTCATTTGGAAATTCCGGAGAGACAATCGATCCATCTTTTCGGAAAAATCGGAGAAAATTTCCGAAATGTTTCACTCTTTCTTCATTCCCCCTTCGATAAAGATCTTCGTTTGTTTTTAGGTGCTTCTAGAACTTGGAACGACTCTCATACGGAAGATCAATTTACTCTGGGAATCGGAATTTCCTGGGAAAAATTTTCTTTTTCCTTTTTCGGAAATCGAATCGGAGAAGAGGAAAATTCTCTGACCGGAAAATTCGGCGTAAATAACGATAGAAAGGACAACCTAGAATTCACGGATAACCTCGATTTCAAAAATTCGAAACCCGCAGGTTGGAAGGATCAAATCGAGCCCAAGAACATTTTAGATCCAATCGCCACGTCAGAACAAATCATTCTCAAAGATAAAGCTCAAAACCCAAACTCTATATCGTCAATCCGTCGTTATACGACCTTTTCCATCTCCATTCAAGAATTGTTATCCGCTGGTTTTTCGCTTTCCTCCGCATTGAAAATTTCCCAAAAGACCTCCCGTTCCAAAAAAGAATTTTTCCAATTTTTAAATTCTCTGCCGGAAAAGGAACGAGCCAAAGTTTTCGCTCTCTTGAAAAAGAAAAATCCGATTTTAGGAAAAAAATAACGATGAGATTTCAATTCATTCTTATCGATTCGACCAAAACCCGAACCGTCTTTTTGTGTAATCTCCTTAGAGATTCCCACAAAGCCCAATTCGGGGTCTTTCTTTTTCGAATTCAATCTATATATATTATATTTTTAGTATATTTTATTTTATTAAAATATATAATTTCCGTTGTAAAGTCTCTTTCTTGGGCTAAAAATCCATTTTTCTTTCCAGAACGTTCTTCTTTGAAAATGTTTCCTCTTTTTCTCATAATGTGGGCTACTTCCATCAGTCCCATCGAATCCAGAATAGGCGCAACGTTCGAAACCTACGAATCAAGGTACTCGCATACTTCGAAAGAGAATTGGTTTTTCAAAACTTCGAATTGCAGAATGAAATCAACCCCATTGCCTTACAACCTACCCCAAAACCCGGAATTACATATTCCCGATTCGCCCTTTCCAAAAGTCGCGCAGTCAAATCCTTATAGAAGAACGAAAAATTCTCCCGCCCAAAACCGAACGATCTCAAACGATAAACGGAAAAATGATTCGAATTCTCAATCGGAATTCCCGAATTGTTTTACCGGTTTTGTGGAAACGAGAAATGGAACTCCTCTTTTATCCGGAAAAGCCGATCAGAAATTTTTTAGGGCGAGTTTCGGTCACCGTTTTCGTCCCTTGGAAAATTTTTATTTTTTAAGAGATAACGATTTTTATTCGGCACTACCCGAAATAGACCAAGGGACTCATAAGGCCGGTTTTTTCGGTTTCAAGTGGAAAGATTGGTCCTTGGGAACTTATTTTTCCGAGCAGGAAGCCAAACGTAAACCGGGAATATACCTTATATCCCCACTCAAGTTATTCGAGTTCGCGTATTCTTCCGAAATGAAAAAACATTACACTTCTTTAAACTTTCAATCGAAAGATTTCTCCCTCGCAGGTCCCAAAATCGTTTCCAGAATTCAAACCTTTGGTGAAAGGAAAGAAATCGATGGAACTTTTTATTCTTCTGCGAGTTCCGAAAAATTCGATTCCGAACTAAAACTCACGGGTTATCGCGGAAAAAGCGAAGATCTTTTCGCTCTCGACCCAGATCGTAAAGAACTAAAAGGCAAAGCGGAACTAGTCCGTTTCGGATTCATTTCTCGTTCAACCTTCACTTTAGAATGGATTCGCGCTTGGAGTCATCCTCTGCGAAACGAAAACAAACAATCCGATTCGGGTCTCGGAGCGAAAGTATTCCAACCGATCAACCCGACAATTTCCGAAAACGATTCTAAACGTTGGGAAATCATCGCAGGCAAAGCTCCGGTCTTTTACAATCCGTCCTGGGGCGGAATTTTTCTTTCTCTCAGAAATTATACGAACGAAACTTTCGGTCGCGGAATTTATTACGGACTCCACAAAAAACGATTCGCGATCGAAGCGGGACAAGAATGGAGAGTCAACGGGGACAAAATCACAGAAGGAAAATGGTCCTTTCGAATTAACGAGACTTGGAATTTGGAAGGGGCTTTTTTATTACAAAAAGAAGGCAATCATACTGATTCTCTTTTCGAAGCGAGAACCGCGAGAGACGAAACGAGTTTGATCTTTACGGATCGTTCTTCCTCCTTTCGTCTCAGACTTCTTTCGCCTTACGTCGCGCTTACGGTAAGTCACTCTAGAAAAAGAGAAAGTAAAAACGAGAGCATTTGGATCAATCTGCAAGCGCAATTTCCTTTTTGATTTTTAGAATATTCTTAAATGATAATTTATTTTTTAAAGTAAGTCCACGATCTTAGAGCTGTCCTAAAATTTAAGAATACAGAGACGATTCCCTACCGGGTTTAACGACGAAAAGGCGGTTTAAAATCCTATCGAACGATTTCGTTGAGGTTGAGCTTCTTCGAACGCCAATAAAAAAGAGATGCTTTGGTTTCACAAAATTGTAGGAACTCTTACAATTTTCCTTTAAGGTTTTGGAAAAAGCTCTAAGAGTTTGTCCCAAAACGTAGGAACAACTACAGCAATCCGTAGATTTTGTTAAAATCGGATGGTTTTGGAAAAAGCTCTAAATAAAAAAATAATTCATTACGCCGAATTTACGTTATTTAAATATAAAAATAGAATATACTTGAAAAAATTCCTTACAAAGAAAAAAGTCTTTGAACTGCTTTCTCTTCTTTCAAACCCAAATTCCCGAGCGCGGAAATATGTAATTTGGGAATCCCAAAGACCGACCTTGCAAAACGATTCAAATCCTCTAAAGTGATGGAGTAGATTTCTTTCACTCTTTCTTCGTAGGAATAATTACGGCCATAGTACAATTCCATCAGCGCAATCGTATTCATACGAGATTCGGTTTGTTCGTAGCTGATCGAAAGAGCGCCTTCGTGATTGGACTGCGCATCCAGAAGTTCCCTTTCGGTGATTCCACGATCCAAAATAGATTTGATCTCGTCGGAGATCGTTTCCAAACAAGCAACGAATTTCTCCTTGGAAGTGGAACAAACGACGCTATTGATACCTACGTCTATATAAGAGGAAGGATAGGCGGTGATCTGATAACAAAGTCCTTTTTCTTCCCTAACTTTTTGAAAAAGTCTGGAAGAAGTTCCACCGCCTAAGATGTGAGTGAACAGGCTCGCCAAAGAAGCATTGTGAAATTCTCTTGCAAACCCCTCTCCGCCTAAAACGAAATAAACCTGTTCCAGTTTTTTCTTTTTTGGAAAGTAACCCCATTGTTTCTTGGGTAAGGAAAGTGCATCGATATCTTTCTTTTTCTTTCTGAGTCTATTAAAATACTTTCCGGCAATCGAAAAAATCTCGTCTGGTTCGAAGTTTCCGGAAATCGAAAGAAACATATTTTCCGTATGATAATGCGTATTATAAAATTCTAATAATCTTCTATGATCGACTCCGGAAACGGACTCTCTCGTCCCGATGATGTCCCGTCCCAGAGAATTTTTAGGAAAAAAGTTCTGATAGTAGAAATCGTGAATATAATCCTCCGGAGAATCCTCGTAACCTTGAAGCTCCTCCAAAATCACTCCTGCCTCGCTTTCTATGTCTGATTGTTTCAGCAAGGGTTCATAGATCATTTCGGCTAATAATTCTAAGCCGAGATCGATATGTTTTGCCGCTAGGCTTACGTGAAAGTAAGTGTATTCTCTGGAAGTAGCGGCATTGGTAAACCCGCCCACCCTCTCGATGTCCTCGGCCTGTTGTTTAGCAGTCCGTTTAGCCGTATCCTTGAAAAGCATGTGCTCCAAAAAATGACAATAACCGGCATTCTTGGTAGATTCGTGTCTGGAGCCGACACGGACAAAAACTCCTGCTGAAGCGCTGACTGTATGGGGGGCTTGTTGAAAGAGGGCCGTAATTCCCCCGGGCAGAACTTTTCTATAGACTAACTGTGAAGGTTCCTGCACCAAGAGAATATTAAAAAAACCTTATGCTTCTTCTTCGAGAGCGTCTTTTCTGGAGAGATCAATCTTTCCAGTTTTATCCACATTCAAAACCTTGACTCGAATGATATCGCCTTCTTTGACAATATCTTTCACGGAATTTACTCTTTTAAAATCGATCTTAGAGATATGACAAAGACCTTCCTTACCGGGAAGAATCTCGACGAACGCTCCGAAATCCGCAATCCGTTTCACTTTTCCTTCGTATATCTTTCCTACTTCGATCTCTGCGAAAAATCCATCCACCATCTTCGCCGCTTTTTCCGCGGATTCTTGATTGGAGCCGGAGATTGTAACTCTTCCGTCGTCTTCTATATAAAGTTCCGCTCCCGTAAGCTCGCTGATTCCTCGAACGTTTTTACCGCCCGGACCGATGAGTTCGCCGATTCTATCCTTAGGTATATTTCGAACGATAACTCTAGGAGCAGTTCCGGCTAAACTATCGGAAGCCTTGGAAATATGTTTTTCCATAATATCCAAGATATGGAATCTTCCTCTTTGTGCCTGTTCGAATACACTTTCTAAAACGTCGAAACCGACACCGGTCACTTTCAAATCCATCTGAAATGCGGTGATCCCTTTTCTGGTTCCGGCAATCTTACAATCCATATCTCCGAAATGATCTTCCAAACCGGCAATATCGGATAACACCGCGTATTTACCGGAAGAATCCGAAAAAAGTCCCATCGCAATTCCGGAAACGCTTCCTTTAATAGGAACACCCGCAGCCATGAGCGCCAAAGAACCGGAACAAACGGAGGCCATAGAACTGGAACCGTTGGATTCTAAAATTTCGGATACGACACGGATCACATACGGAAATTCCTCCGACTTAGGAAGAACCAATTTGAGAGCTCGTTCCGCCAAATTTCCATGCCCGATTTCCCTTCTCCCGGGACCGGAAGACCTACGAACCTCCCCCACAGAAAACGCAGGAAAGTTATAATGCAACATGAAGGATTTTTCTTTTTGACCTTCCAAAGTTTCGTATCTCTGATTGTCAGATCCCGTTCCTAAAGTCACAACCCCTAAAGATTGAGTCTGTCCCCTAGTAAAAACGGAAGAACCGTGAGGACCCGGAAGCGGATTGATTTCTACGGAAATGGGACGAATTTCGTCTAACTTTCTTCCGTCGAAACGCGTTCCTTTCGTGAGGACCTGTTCACGCACGATTTCGTATTCCAATTCGTGAAGATACGTTTTGATATCTTTGATCTTGTTCTCTTCTTCTACGGTTTGTTTGAAGAACTCGACAACTTCTTTGTTCACATTAGAGATTTCTTTATTACGAGCGGTTTTGTCGGGAGTTTGATTTGCGGCGGTTAGTTTTGCAAACGCATATTCCTTTACTTTAGCAAGAAGTTCAACGTCCCGGGCTTTCAACTTAACTTCGCGTTTGACAACTCCGATTTTTTTTGCATATTCTTCCTGAAGAGTCACAAATTCGGCGATATGCTTTTGAGCGAAACGAAGAGCCGAAAGCATTTCTTCGTTACTGAGTTCTTTCGCTTCTCCCTCAATCATGACGATATGAGTTTTAGTTCCGGCAACAACCAGATCCAAATCGGAATTCACGATTTCTTTCGTAGTCGGATTTAAAATCAACTCTCCGTTGATTCTTCCGATTCTCGCACCCGCAATCGGTCCGTTAAAAGGAATATCAGAAACCGCTAATGCGGCGCTTGCGGCATTCAACGCGTGTCCCGCAACGGAAACGTCCCCGTCCGCGGAAAGAACCTGGACCTGAAGCTGTACTTCGCAGAAATATCCTTCCGGAAACAGAGGCCGAATGGGTCTGTCTATAATTCTGGAAATAAGAATTTCATGCTCAGGAGGTTTGGCTTCCCTTTTAAAATAGCCTCCGGGAAAACGACCGACGGAATAAAGTTTTTCGGTATATTCGCAGGTAAGAGGGAAAAAATCTTGTCCCTCTTTCGCATCATCAGCCGCACAAACAGTGGCAAGCAGAACTAGATTTCCGGATTTATAAACGACGGCACCGTGAGCTTGTTTTGCCCAGTTTCCGGTTTCTAAAACGATCGTATCTCGGCCATATTGGCCGGAAATTGTATGTGTCATGGACAACTTACTTACGGAGTCCGAGAGTTTCGATTAGTTTTTTATAACGGTCTAATTCGGTTCTTTTAAGATAATCCAGAAGTTTCTTTCTTTTGCCTACGAGCCTTAAAAGACCGGTTTTAGAATGAAAATCTTTTTTATGAGACTTGAAATGTTCGTTGAGTTCCTTGATTCTCGCATCGATGAGAGCGATTTGCACTTCAGTGGAACCCGTATCTCCCGCTTTGCGGGCAAAATTACTGATAATTTGTTTTTTCTGTTCAGCAGCTATCATAGAGTGAATATACCTTTTTACCATTTTTTAAGCAATGGCGCCTCTTTAAAGCTAATTTTTAGGAAAGACTCTTAAATATTTATAATCCAACTCATGGATTCCATGTTCTTCCTTTCTACACCAAGCAAGAATCTCCCCTTCGGGAGAAACGAGAAGAAATTCCGTGCCAGGAATCCATTCCAATTTTGGTTTTCTCCCGTTGAGCACATTTTTCACTTCTGTGCTGGGAATTTCCACGGTGGGAAATTCCAAAATCGACTCCGGGGGATGAATATTGACTTTTCCTTCCAATAGATTTTCGTACGAATCGGCTTGGTTCAAATTCAATTTGCCAATACTCGTGCGAACCAATTTTTCCAAACGAAGCGGGAAACCGACACGATCGGAAATATCCATTACAATCTTACGGATGTAAGTTCCCGCAGAAACTCGAATCTTAAAAGAAATCAATTCGGGAGAAAATATTCCGAGTTCATACTGATATACTCGAATCTTTCGCACGGCCGGAACCAGTGCTACCCCTTCTCGAAAGAGATCCGACCTTCTTCTTCCGTTTACCTTAAGTGCGGAAAGCTCCGGAGCTTCCTGGGTTTCCCAGGTTGGAACTTGTTCGAATAAGTCTTTTAGTTTTTCCCGATGTTCCCGAAACCAAATTTCCGTTTGTTCTTTAGAAAGCGATTCTAAGATTTCACCTTCCTTGTCGCCAGAGTCGGTGGATTCTCCCGGTTTGACCCAGGCTTGATATGATTTTTCTTTTTCCAAGAACACACTGGAAAAACTAGTACAACTTCCGACAGGGAGAATCATAAGACCGCTTGCGGCCCGATCCAAGGTTCCCGTATGACCGACCTTTTTGAATTTTAGTTTTTTACGGACAGCTACTACAAGATCCGAAGAAGTCATCCCTTCCGGTTTGTGGATGAGCAAAAATCCGGATTCAGTCCGCACTTGTGGGTTTTCTGGTAAGTCTGAGCGATTCATCCAAACTCTGAATATATTCCTCATCCCAAAGAAATTGCATTCTAGGCGTAATTCTAAGTCCTAACTTTCCGGATAACGTCGTTTGAAATAAACCGGCGGCGCTGTTGAGTCCGGATAATACTTTTAACTTTTTTTTGTCCGTGCAGATCGCGGTTACGAATACTTTCATATTCTTCCCGTCGTCGGAGATTTCCGCACGATGTACGGAAACCATATGCACCCTTGGATCTTTTACTTTGCCCGACAGAATCATCATCGCAACGGTACGAACGGCTTCCGCTTCGATTTTTCTTCTTCGGATCGGATTCAAAGTCCGGTTTTCCTATTCCAGCTTCCGCTTAATCACGGTTACATTATAAGCTTCGATCGTATCTCCGACTTTAAAGTCGTTGTATCCGTCCACTTGGATCCCGCACTCGAAACCGGATACGACGTCGTTGACATCGTCTTTGACCCGTTTGAGAGATTTCAGTTTCCCGTCGAATTTCGTCATTCCGTCGCTGATTACGCGAACATTCGCCGACTTCTGGATTTTTCCGGAAGTGACCATACAACCGGCAATATTTCCGATCTTGGATACCTTGAAGATCTCTCGAATTTCTGCGGTTCCGATCACTTCCTCAATCTTTTCCGGTTCGAGAAGTCCTTCCATCGCCAATTTGATCTCATCCACAACTTGATAGATGATATTGTAATACTTGATCTGAACCTGCTCTTTTTCCGCAAGAGCGATCGTTTTCGGATTTGCGCGCACGTGAAAACCGATAATCAAAGCGTTCGAAGCAGAAGCGAGCATAACGTCCATATCGACAATCGCACCCGCGCCGGATTGAATCACGTTCAACTTCACTTCCGGGGTGGAAAGTTTTTCCAAGGATTCCTTGATCGCCTCGGCGGAGCCGCGAACGTCCGCCTTGATGATAACCTTGAGTTCTTTCAAAGCGCCGAGTTTAATATACTCGTTCATGTTCTCAAGAGTTACCTTAGAAGCAGTTCCGGCCGCGGCACCCGCGTTTCCGATTTTTTCGAACTCGATTCTATGTTGAGAAATATTTCTGGCTTCTTTTTCATCCGCCATCGCGTCAAACGGCGCGCCCGCATCCGGAACTCCGTCGATACCGGTCACCTGAGCCGGGAATGCAGGTCCTGCTTCCTCAATCAATTGTCCGAGATCGTTGTACATCGCTCTTACGCGACCGGAAAAAATTCCCGCAACGAAAGGATCTCCCACACGAAGAGTTCCGTTCTGAATCAGAACCGTTGCCACCGATCCACGACCCGGATCCAGTTTCGCTTCTATGATGGTTCCTTTTGCTCTTCGTTTCGGATTTGCCTTGAGATCCATCACCTCGGCTTGGAGGAGAATTACTTCCAAAAGTTTATCAATTCCTATGTTTTCTCGAGCGGAAATTTTGACATACATCGTTTGCCCACCCCATTCCTCCGATTGAAGACCGTGATTGGCAAGTTCCTGCATGATTTTGTCCGGGTTTGCCGTCGGAAGATCGATCTTGTTGATCGCAACGATGATCGGAACCTCGGCCGCTTTCGCGTGACTGATCGCCTCAAGTGTTTGAGGCATCACTCCGTCATCGGCCGCAACGACTAAAATTACGATATCGGTCACTTTCGCCCCTCGGGCTCTCATGGAAGTAAAAGCTTCGTGACCCGGAGTATCCAAAAAAGTAATAAGACCGCGCGCAGTTTTTACCTGGTACGCACCGATATGCTGCGTAATTCCGCCCGATTCCGTATCGATGACGGAACTTCTACGAATCGTATCGAGCAATTTGGTCTTACCGTGATCCACGTGACCCATGATGGTAACAACCGGAGGACGATTGATATAATCCCCTTCATTGTCTTTTTCTTCTTCGATGATGGTTTCTTCGTAAAGGGAAACCACTTTCACTTTACAGCCGTATTCATCCGCAAGAAGGGCAGCCGTCTCTGCATCGATGATATTGTTGATCGTCACCATCATTCCCATCTTCATGAGTTTTCCGATGACGTC
>NZ_CP040840.1:1875000-1877500 GCF_006874765.1 Leptospira weilii | reverse complement strand
AAAATCAAATCGAATCCAACGAAAATCAAAAAGTCGAATCAAATGAAATCAAAGATCGGGCCCCTTTCGAGTCCAAATCTCGAACCGGTAAAATCCTTTGGAAAAAAATTCCAAAATCCATTCTAAAAAAAACCTTTCCAAGAGAAGAAAATTCTCATAAATACAAAAACGGTTCTTTGGTTCTCATCGGAGGCTCCCAAGGGATGTCGGGAGCGGCGCTTTCTTCTCTACTCACATTTCACGGGTTAGGCGGAGGAATTTCCCTCCTTTTAACCCCCTCCGAAAAAACAGTACGGGGAGTTTTAAAAAAAGATCCTTCTTTGATGGTCAATACGATTCCGGAAAGTTCCGATATCATGAATCTTCCTTTCGTTCGAAAAGCGTCCGTTTTCCTTTTAGGTCCAGGTTTAAAAACGGAAGAATGTCCGATTTTTCCTTTACCGAAAGAAAAATTCTGCGTTCTTGACGCGGGAGCTATTAAAGCATATCAGAATATTCTATTACATGAAAAAGCATTGATGACTCCCCATACGGGAGAACTGGAAAATCTTTTAAACACCAAAATAAAATCGGTCGGACAAGGAATTTCTCTTGCGAAAGAATACACAAAAAACTTCAAGACGTATCTATTATGGAAAAGATATTCCTCTTTTCTAATAGACCCAAACGGAACAGTTTTTCTTTGGGAAACACCGGAGCCGAAATTGGCTGTGATGGGAACGGGGGATCTTTTGGCCGGAATTCTTTCTTTTTATCTTTCAAAAAGCTTTACGATCCCCGAAGCAGTTCAACTTTCATTTTCTTTGCTCACTCAAGCGGCAAAAAAATCAAAAGGTTTTCCAACCGCTTCCGTAATTCGCAAACTACTTACAAAGGGAGACAGTTGACATGGGCGGCGGTTATCATTCTCGTTCTCCGGAAGAATTCAGAAAATTCTTGGAAGAAAGTAGAAAACAATCCAGTGGCGGCAAATTTTCGAGAGTACGTTTGATTTTTATCTTAAATTTGGTTTTAGTCGTTTTAGTGATCGGTATGGTTGCAAAAACTATGAATCCGGGAGCATTCACGGTTCAATCCTCCTCTCCTAAATTGAAAATCGGATCCATCACCTTATATGTTAAATCGAGTCGAGAAGGCAAGGAAAGTTTTCCGACCTTCTTCTTATTTATGAAAAACGAAGACAACTCAAAGGAGACTCGTTTTCCCGATACAAGTTGGAATTTTAAAATTCTTTTAAGTAACAAAGACGGCATCAATTGTGTGGATACAATTTGGAACGTTCCTCAAAAAACATTATATCCGGGTAAAATTGAATTTGCAAGATTCAGATTAGACGACGATGCGATCGACTTACTTCCTCCCGACTGTAAAGTAAAAGCTTCCGAAAGCTTTCTGGAAAGAGTATTTCGTAGAGTCCATTCTCCGAGCGGTTTAAAATTAGAATTAATCGTCTCTCATAAGGAAGGCCAAACGTTTCTATCGATCGAGAATCCTTGAACGAAATTCGCTCTTCGATCGACTTAGGCGACAAAACAATCAAATCAACAACGGTAACGACGTCCAAACTCAAGGATATGAGCTTTTCGACATGGAAGAAATCAAAGCATCCGAACTCTCGTTAAATATTATACTTTTTGATATCGGCCGCGATACGATCATTAATTTGGCGCTGTGCGCATTCAGTCACCACATGAATCGCTCTTTGTACGGCAAGAGCGTTAGACGAACCGTGTCCGATCAAACAAATTCCGTCCACGCCCAACAAAAGCGCACCGCCATATTCCGCATAATCCAGACGTTTTTTGATGGCTCCAAACGTAGGCTTGAGGAGCAAGGCTCCGGTCTGGGCCAGACTAGATTGTTTGATACTTTCACGCAAGACGTTGAAAATGGATTTGGAAAGACCCTCGGTCGCCTTTAACACAATATTTCCGATAAAACCGTCACAGACCACAACGTCCACATCCTTACCGCCTCCGTAGAGATCTCGTCCCTCCACATTTCCTACGAAACGAATCGGAAGTTTTTTGATCATTTCGAACGCCTTTAAGGAAACGGCGTTCCCTTTTTTATCTTCCTCTCCATTGGAAAGAATTCCGACCTTAGGATTAGAAATATTGAATATTAGCTTTGAATAAATCTCTCCCATTACGGCAAACTGAGCCAGGTAATCCGGTTTACAATCGACATTAGCCCCGGCGTCCAACAAAAGCATCGGAGGCCCGTTCTCCTGAGGGATCGGAGCAGCAATCGGAGGGCGTAAAACACCGGAAATTCTCCCCAGATACAAAAGAGCCGAAGCCATAGTTGCCCCCGTATTCCCGGGAGAAAACATACCTACGCAGGTTTTATCGGCTACGAGTTGTGTGGCTTGGACTACGGAAGAATCCCGAAGAGTACGCACTGCGATCGAAGGAGAATCGTTCATATCAATGATCTCCGAAGCGTGCTGGATTCTTACTTTCGATGTGTCGTATTCGAACTTGAGGAGAGTTTCTCC
>NZ_CP040840.1:1867500-1870000 GCF_006874765.1 Leptospira weilii | reverse complement strand
AAATTTGTTTCGGATGCAATCGCCGCAAGCATCAGACAGGATTTGATCTGTGCGCTCGCGATCGGACTTTCATAACGAAAACTTTTTAGTTTTTTTCCTTCTACTTTTAAAGGAGCGGTTTCTTTTTCCCCCAGACCGAGAACGGAAGCTCCCATGGCAGTCAAAGGTTTAATGATCCTACCCATGGGACGTTTTTTTAAAGAATCGTCTCCCGTAAGGACCGCGTTCACTCCGGGTAAACCACAGATGAGCCCGGCGGACAATCGAATCCCCGTTCCCGCATTTCCGAAATCAAGATCCACATTCGGCGAAATAAGACCGCTCTTACCCGGACTTTCAAACTCGTATTCTCCCGGTTTCACTTTTCGGACCTTTAATCCAAGTTTGGTGAAAGCGGACATCGTGTTCAAAGGATCTTCCGCTTCCAAAAATCCGATCACTTTAGATTTTCCCTTGGAAAGAGCGGCAAACAGAACGCAACGATGGGAAAGGGATTTGTCTCCGGGGACCTTGATTTCTCCGGATTTGAGTTTAATGTTTTTTGGAATCATCCTGGTTCTTCAAAATATAATCTCTAGATCTACGGGAAGTTTCCATAAACCGTTCCCATTCCTTCGGATCCAGAGTGTTTTTTGGATTCAATTTTTCTAATATACTATCAAGTCGGTCGCGGTAATCCAGAAGAGACTTGTAGATTTCGTTTTGGTTAGAACCAAAAATCGCCGCCCACATTTTTGGGTTGGAACCGGCGATTCTAGTCATATCTCGAAACCCTCCCCCGTTCAAGGGAATCGGAGAAAGATCGGTGTAACGTTTTACGGTTTTCTGATTGGCCGCCCAATCCGCCATAATCGAGGAAAGGATATGAGGAGAATGGGATAAATAGGACAATATGGAATCGTGTTCCTCCGCCGAAATTTCGATCGTTTCTGCGCCGACGAATTTCCAAAAGTTTTCCAAACGATCCCTGATTTCCGGTTTTGCGTTTTTAGGGGAAGTCAAAATACAAAGTCGACCCTCATATAGCGAAACGTTTGCAAATTCGAGTCCGGATTCCTCCGAGCCGCACATAGGATGAGAAGAAACATAGTTGTGCCCGCTCGGGAAACGCGTTTCCACGGCTTGGATGATATCCTTTTTTGTGGAACCGAGGTCGGTAATCATTCCAGAAAAATCGGTCGGCAACTCGGAAATTAACCCCACAGTAAGATCCACTGGAACTCCGAATATGATAAAATCGTAATCTTTCCAATTTTTAGAGGAGCGAAACTCCTCCGAAGTAAGAATCGTATCCGCGGATTTCAGGGATTCTCCCTTTGCCTTACTTTTAGAAGAACTCACGATTCCGGTAACGTGCGCCGAAATTCCCTTTTTTTTGAGGGCAAGAGAAAGCGAAGCCCCCATAAGCCCCAACCCATATATGAGAATATTATAAAATTCTAATTTCATAGGCTCTGCGGAGACATCGGATAGGAGCCGAGCACTCTCAGAAAAATCGTATTTTCCTTCAAACTTGCGAGTACGTTCTGAATCGCTTCGTCCTTTTGATGACCGTAAAAGTCGATGAAGAAGTTGTATTCCCAAGAGTTTCTTCTCGTGGGTCTGGATTCGATCTTGGTCAGATTCAACTGATGATCGAAAAACGGTTTTAACACCCGATAAAGCGCGCCCGGTTTATCGGGACAGGAGAAAACGATCGAAGTTTTGTCGTTTCCTGTGGGCGGGCATTGATTTTTTCCGATGATGAGAAATCGCGTCGTATTATCGACAAGGTCTTCGATGGATTCCCGAATCAGGCTGAGACCGTAGATTTCCGCCGCAATGGAGGAAGCGATGGCCGCACAAGCGTCTTTTTTTTCCGCTACGATCTGAGCCGCCTTCGCCGTGGAAGACGTTTCTATGACCTCCACATGAGGTAGATTGGCCGCAAGCCAATTCTTACACTGGGAATTGGCGATCTTGATTCCGTATAACGATTTGATCTTGGAAAGATCGTGTTCAAATCCAAGAAGACTGATGTTGATTCTTAAATAGTGCTCGGAATAAATGAGAAGATCGGAAATCAAAAATTGATCCAAAGTCGAATTGACCAAACCTTCGCTGGAGTTTTCCACCGGAACAATTCCGTAGTCGATCTTATCGGTTTCCACGGCACGAAACACGTCCGGAATCGAATTGAATTCCAACGCGTTAACCGAAGCCCCGAAACGAGTTCGGACCGCCTGGTTGGAAAAAGACCCCGCAGGTCCGAGATAACCTACTTCCAATCCTTTTTCCACAGAGATAGAACCGGACATGATCTCTCGATAAATCGCAAGCATCACTTTGTCGGGAAGAAGACCCGAACTCAAAGATTTTATCTTTTCGTAAACTTCCTTTTCCCGATCAGGACGAAAGACCGGTTCGTTTCGTTCCCGTTTGATCTCCCCGATTTTGGATGCAAATTCTGCTCGAGCCTGAATCGCTTTTACGATTTCCCGATCGAGAGAATCAATCTGAT
>NZ_CP040840.1:1842500-1862500 GCF_006874765.1 Leptospira weilii | reverse complement strand
TTCTCCGAAAACCCGAATCAAATCGTCATAGATTCTTTGAAAACCGGAGTTCGTGATGATAAGCTCGCCCACGTTGTTCATCAACTGATCCAGCTTATCAGAGGATACTTTAATACTTTTTAATGTGACCCTGGACTCGGACGCGGCCATGTCGTCTTCAATTTTGAAATTTGCGGCGACCGCCTCCTGAACGATTGGAACGTATTCCTGAACGTCCAAAGATTCCACCATATCCACGTTAGCCGCAGTTCGAATTTGTTCGAAAGACTCGGAGGAAATGAACAACAAAACGACGGAAGTCACGTCCAACCCTCCCTTGTCCAATTCTTCCAAATCGGGAACGGACTTAAACACAACTCCCAAATTCTTCAGATTTTGAAGAATCAAGGAAAAACGGAGTCCTTTCATCGGAGAATCTTTTCCAAGAGTCACCGAAATTTTCCAACACTTACCGGATTTACGGATTTCTTCTTCGAGTTCCCTCACCTCCTCCGCTTCGAGGTGAATTTCCAACCCACCCGGTCGAGACGGAGTTTCCGCCGGTTTCGATGTGGACCCGACTTTCTCCGATTTAGGAGCAGGAGCCGAAGCAGGCGGGGCATCACTTGCAACACCCGAAAAAGAAGAAGGATCTTTCTCGTAGGTATCCAGTTTTTGAATCATATCCGTAAACGGGGTATCGATTTTATTTCCTTCCGCCACGCTTCGAATCACGTATTTGATTAGGTCAAAACACTGAAAGAGAAGGTTGACAAGCGGAAGTTTGACTTGCAGTTTGCCGTCCCTCGTCAACTGAAGAAGATTTTCCATCTTATGAGCAAGATCGGAAAGGTTGTATAAGCCTACAAAGGCCGCAGAACTTTTTAAGGAATGAGCGGCGCGAAAGATATCGTTGATGATCGAAAGGTTTTTATGATCGGCTTCCAGTCTGAGAAGATTAATGTTCAATTCTTCTATCTGATCTTCCGATTCCTCCAAGAATAATTCGGTATATTCCCCCAGAATTCCAGCCATTAGATCGCCTCCCGTTCAAAGTTAATCAGGACGGATAAGTTTAGATTGAGTATCAACGTTTCGTCCGCCTGGCTGACTGATTCTATCAAGGAACTATAATTGAGAGTAAGATCGTCGGTGGTATTAGTATTGATTTTGTCGTATTGGATCTTCACCACTTGTCTCACCGTATCCACTAGGATCCCCGCACGCTTTTCATCCTGCACAACGACGATAATCCTTGTAGACGGAATGATGTCGCTATAACCGATTCCGAAAACCTGCTTCAAATCTATTATCGGAATGATTTCTCCCCTAAGATTGATCACCCCCAGAATATAATCGCCTCCGTTCGGGATTCTTGTGATTGGAACCGGTTTTAAAATCTCATGAATCTTCAGAATATCGATTCCGAAAATTTCCTCGTTCACGTTAAAAGTTAAATATTCCTTCTGAGACTCCGTAGTCTTATCCGCTTCCAAGGATTCAAGGTAATGTCTACTATCGAATGAGGCCATGATTGTTACCTAACGGTTCTCCATAAAAAATCCAGAATCAATCTATGAAACAGATTGCAATTTGTTTTTCAAGAACAATCGAAAGAAAGAATTTTTTAAATCTAAAAAATTCTTACACTTTTTCCAAAGTGAACTCTTTTTTCGATAAAACCAAAGTTACATGCTCTTATACATAGATTACCGACCACGCGTCTTTGTTCTACTAAGAACTGATATCGCTCAACGCCGAAAAATTAAATTTCGAAAACCGGGACCCGTATTCGTTACCTGTTTTGCAAACCCGGCGCTTCACTCTCCGGTACCGAATAAAATTCCAGTCGAATCAGTGGCCCACAAGTCGTATCGTCAGACTTTCCACTTCCACTTTCTAAGCGTCAGATGAACTTAGTGTTATTATCCAATATCGGCCTACCGGAGAAGTACTACCTGAGTTTCTTTGCGGTCGAATCCAACAACGTGAGTAGCCGATCCGATATACTATCAAATAGACAATATTTTAGCGTTTTTTCAGACGATTTGATAGTTTTTTTTCTCTGTAATGACTCGACCTACTCTTATGTCGTGATCTTCTTTTGCAAAACTCGCAGGGAAAAGTTCCTCGTAAGTAAGTCCGATCAACTTATTCGAATCCACCGCACAAAGGGTTCTGTCATAAAAACCACCTCCGCGTCCGAGACGATAACCAAACTCATCATAACCTAAGGCGGGCACGATAATCCATTCGGCTTCGTTAGGATTCAAGATCTTTGCTCCCTTGGGCTCCAAAACATCAAACGGACCGTTTTCCCAAGTTTCCGGAAGAATGAACTCCAATTTCTGATTCATAATCTTTGGGAAATAAATTTCCCTCCCCGAATCGGTCCAACCCAAAACTTTCGGATCGATCTTCACTTCCCACTTATCGGGAACGTAGGCGATGATCTTTCGCGCATCGGCCGTAATTTTTTTCAAAAATCCAAGAATAACCAGATCTTTTTTTTTCCTTTCTTCCAAAAGGGTAAGTAAAGTTCGAAGTGCGTTTCTAGACTGAAGTTTCAACGAGATTGCTAAACGGATTTAATTTTGAATAAAAGAAAAATCAAAGATCCCCAATGATTCCTTCTTCCAACATCGTAATTAGTTTACGAGTTTTCTCTTCTATCTCTCCGGTTCCCATAGAAACAGACGGGAATTTCTCTTTGATTTCTTTCAATTGTTGCAATTCATCCGCAAAGTTAAGTGCGGCTAAGATGGCGAGTTTTTGTCTTGAAGCCCCAGGCATTCCGGTTCCGAGCTCTCTCAGTTTACGATCCACTTCGTCCGCAAGGGAATAGATATAATCCCCTCCCGCTTCGCTGAGAATCGTATACTCTTCTCCGAGAATCCTGACTTTTACCCTGTGAAGGTCCATTGGAATCAACTCAAGGTTTGGGTTTAGGCTCATCCTCGATAATTAGAAAATCATCGTCTTCGTCGGCGTCAAATACGTTGATTACATCCTCATCGTCTTCGATGATAATATCGTCATCGTCATCTACGGTCAATTCTTCTGCGGTTTCCTCTTCGTCCGAAACTTCGACGTTGTCTTCGTCTTTTTCAGTAACTTCGGTAATGATGGAAATATCGTCGTCGTCTTCATCAAGAAGAATGATCTCATCGTCCTCGCCAAATTCATCTTCCACGGAAAGACTTTCTTTGACTGTGTCTACATTAGATGCGGTCGGTGTTGGAGAAGAAGACGCTGAAAACGCCGTCGGCCCACCACTTGTAGGCAGAGAATCCAATCTTCCCAAAAGTTGGTTGATCTTGTCTTCCAGTTTTCGTTCTCTTTCTTTGAGATCGTTCAGTTCATTCGTTGTTTTTTGCAGTTGATCGCGGAGAGTGGAAAGCTCTTTTTCCTTCTCTTCCATTGCCAGTTTCATCTGGTCGTTTTCCGCTCTCAGAGTTTCGTTTTCGGATTCTAAGCGACCATTTTCAGCTCTGAGATCACCGATCAATTCGAGGGCTTTTATGACCTTGCTTTCTAATTCTTCAATGGTCTCCATAGTGAGCATACTTGATTCCCCCTTAAAAAACGTTCTCGGAAAACGAAAAAGACCCCGCAAATACAGGGCCGTTCGACTGGTAGTCGGATTGTTTATCCGGCTACTTTGATTTTTTCAATCAGGGCGTTAAATACTTCCCGATCGTTGAAAGCCAGCTCTGCCAGAGATTTACGATCCATGTTGATCCCTAATTTCTTAAGAGAATTCATGAATACGGAATAAGACAAACCATTTTCTCTGGCGGCGGCGTTAATTCTAATAATCCAAAGTTTACGAAAATCCCTTTTCTTCGCTCTACGGTCACGGTAGGCCCACTGGCCCGCTTTCATTACCGCACTTTTTGCCGTTCTGTAAAGTTTAGAGCGGGCTCCGCGAAATCCTTTCGCGTCTTTTAGAACTCTTCTTCTTCTATTTTTGTGGATTGTTCCATTGACAGCTCTCGGCATTATCTTACTCCATAAGGCATTAATCTGACGATAGATTTCCAGTCAGAATTGTTGACCAAGGTCAAACCACGGAGGCGTCTCCTTCTTTTCGGTCCCTTCTTGGTCAAGATGTGACGGGTATTCATACTCTTACGTTTGATTTTGTTGTTCTTTGTGAACTTAAAACGCTTTGCGGCGGCTCTGTTCGTTTTCAACTTTGGCATCTTATCTACCTTTAGGTCCTATTTCCGGAAGTTATTTCGGATTAATGATTACTACGATCTGTTTTCCGTCTTGAATCGGATCTCTTTCCGCGGAGCCGTGTTCTTTCAAGTCCTCGATCATTCTATAAACGACTTTCATTCCGAGGTCGGAATGCATCATCTCCCTACCACGAAACCGGAGACTTATTTTAACTTTATCACCTTTTCCCAGAAACTCCTGTGCGTGTTTCTTTTTGATTTCGTAATCGTGACTTTCAATTCTAGGGCGAATCTTAATTTCCTTAACATTGATTACGTGTTGTTTTTTCTTAGCTTCCTTATTCTTTTTAAGTAGCTCAAATTTATATTTTCCGTAGTCGATGATCTTGCAAACGTGCAATTCCTGATCCGCCGATACTTCAACGAGATCCAGGTTTTCCTCTTTTGCTTTTCTGAGAGCTTCTTCAAAAGATACGATCGCCACTCCATCATCCGACACTAAACGAACCCTGGAAACGCCTGTAATTTTCTCATTGATCCTATGATTAAAAAGCTTGTCCGTTGCTGATTTTTGACTCGGTTTCCTCTGCATTCATTCTCCGGCTAGATTTCCAAGATTTTATCCTTAAGTGTGTTTTCAAGCGATTTTTGGCTCGATTTCGTCAGAACCTGGCTTTATTTCAAGCGGATTTTCAGCGTAATAGAATTCCGGTTCCAATTCTCGAAGATTTGTGAAAGAATTCATTCGGGGTGGATTACGATACAATACGATGCTTCACCTAACGAACTTCGATCGACTCTAAAATTTTAGAAACGATTTCCTCGGGTGTAGGATAGCACGGATTCATCCGGAGTAAATCCGTAGGTAGCAACGCTTTGGTTTCTTATTCGCCCAATTTTTCTTACACCGAACTCATGTTATTTTACAGTTTCGAACCGCAAATTCAAAACGAACATTCGGTTTTGAACAAAATCCTATTAGAAAATTTTAAAGTCCTTCCAAGAGAATCTATTTCGCGATCCTTAGAGAGTAAAATTGAGTTCGATTCCACCCTGAAGTTCCGGTTTGTTTCGCAAAAAGCGTTTCGGAAAGATCAATTCGTCTAACCTGTCGCTTTGATTTCGTCCTGAAGATTGGAGATAAATCCGCTCCGGGTCAGAGTTTTCGTGTCTTCTTGACCGAGTTTTCGTACCGCGAGAGTTCCGGATTCCATTTCTTTTTCGCCCAATACCAAAAGATAATTCGCCTTTTTCAAAATAGAATCCCGAATCTTCGCGCCGATCTTTTCGTTTCTAGTGTCCATTTCCACGCGGAACCCGGCGGCGACTAACTCGCGATAAACGTCCTTCGCGTAGTCGGCGACCTTTTCGGTCACGGTGAGAATTCTCACCTGGTTGGGAGAAACCCACAACGGAAATTTTCCCTCGTAGTGTTCGATTAGAATTCCAATGAACCGTTCGAGCGATCCGTAGATCGCCCTGTGAATCATGACCGGTCTTTTTTTCCGACCGTCGCTGTCGGTGTAATCCAACTCGAAACGTTCCGGCATGGAGAAATCGACCTGGATCGTTCCGCACTGCCAAAGTCTTCCGATGGAATCCTTGATGTTGAATTCTATCTTCGGGCCGTAGAACGCGCCCTCTCCTTCTTTGATTCCGTAGGGAATTCCTTTTTTTTCGAGAGATTGTTTTAAGGTTTCCGTTGCGAACTCCCAATCCTCGTCCTTTCCTTGGGATTTTTCCGGACGGGTCGCGATGAACGTTTTGAATTCGGAAAATCCGAATTTCTTATATACGGTAAACGTAAAGTCGATGATGTCCATCACCTCGGATTCGAGATGATCCAACGGCGCGTAGATATGAGAATCATCCTGAGTGAACGCTCTCACGCGGAACAATCCGTGAAGAACTCCGTGCAACTCGTGACGATGTACGCTTCCGAATTCGGCGAATCGAAGAGGCAGTTCGCGATAGGAATGCAAGTGATGTTTGTAGATCAAGGAACATCCGGGACAGTTCATCGGCTTGAGTGCGTAATCCTCTTCGTCTATGTCCGTGAAATACATGTTCTCGTGAAAGTTATCCCAGTGACCCGACTTCTTCCAAAGCTCGGAAGAAAGAACGGCCGGAGTTTTGATTTCCTGATATCCGCGTTTGTTACACTCGGAGCGAAGATAATCCGCGAGTGAATTCCAAAGGATCGTTCCTTTCGGATGCCAGAACGGAAATCCCGGTCCTTCTTTTTGAAAGGAGAATAGATCCATTTCTTTTCCGATCTTTCTATGATCTCTTTTCTTCGCTTCTTCGATTTGAAAGAGATACGCATCCAATTCTTTTTTAGACGGGAACGCGACTCCGTAGATACGAGTGAGCATCGCGTTGTCTTTGTTCGCTTTCCAATACGCTCCCGAGATCGCGGTTAGTTTAAAAGATTTTAATACTCCCGAATTCGGAACGTGAGGTCCTCGACAAAGATCGAACCATTCCCCCATTCCATAAATCGAAACGTCTTCGCTCGGAATTCCTCCGATAATTTCGATCTTGTATTTTTCTCCGAGTTTTTGGAAGGTTTCGATCGCTTCTTTTTTCGGAACGACCTTTCTCCAAACGCGATAATCCGCCTTTACGATCTTCTCCATTTCCGCTTCGATCTTCGGAAAATCTTCGGGAGTTACGATCTCACCTTGAAAGTCGATGTCGTAATAAAAAAATCCGGGACCGTTTTCAATGACCGGACCCACGGTAAGATTTGCGTTCTTGTATAAATTCTGAACCGCCATTCCGAGCAAGTGCGCCGCGGAGTGTTGGAACGTTTCCCATCCCGCTCTTTCGGAATAGGTCAATACTTCCAAGTTTGCATCGGCGTCCACCGTTCGGGATAAGTCCCGGATATCCGCGCCGTCGAGACGTACAGCGAGAGCCTTGTTTTTTAAGAAGGGTAATTCTTTTTCGATAAAGTCGCGGTAAGTGGAACCTTGTGCGACTTCCTTTACGGATTTGTCCGGCAGTGTCAGCTGATACATATTCACAACTTATCCTAAGATTCTATTTTTTTCCGTTAGAAAGAATTCGGCTATAAACTCAAAACATTGCAACAATTGATCTCGAAACCAAAAATCGGTCGGTTCTCGAAAACGACTCACCAAATTCAAATTCTATTTTAGGAGTGAAATTTGTTTTCCCTTTCCATTCGCAAAAATCGTACGGATTTTTCAATCGATTTGTATTGGCCGGAGAAAAACCCGGCGACTCAAATCACACCATTCCTCTTTGCCGGAATTTTGTCCGCTTTTTACCTTTCGTTTAGTGTTGACTCTAGTCGCCGCCTCATCATCTTTGCAGAAGATGAAAGCGTTTCTGGTTCTCGACAACGGCACGATTCTAGAAGGAGAATCCTTCGGCTACGAAACGGAATCCGTCGGAGAAGTCGTCTTCAATACTTCCATGGCGGGTTATCAGGAAATTCTCACCGACCCTTCCTACTGCAATCAAATCATAACGTTAACCTACCCGATGATCGGAAACTACGGAATCCATCCGAACAACATGGAATCCTCGAAAATCCAAGCGAGCGGACTGATCGTTAAAGAATACGTGGATCGTCCTTCGAACTTTCTTTCCCAAAAGACGCTTTCCGAATTTTTAAAAGAATATAAGATTCCCGCGATTCAAGGAATCGATACGCGCAAACTGACTCGTTATATCCGAACCAACGGTTCTCCGAACGGAGGAATCTTTGTGGCTCCGGAATATTCTCCCCGATTTCTGGAAAAGGTGAAGTCCTTTCCGGGAATCATCAACGCCGATCTTGCAAAGGTCGTAACGACCGCTTCGAAATACATCTTCGGAACTCATACCGGAAAAAAATTCAAACTCGCGGTGTACGACTACGGAGTTAAGACGAACATTCTCCGTTTGTTGGACGCGTGCGGTTTTGCGGTAACGGTGTATCCCGCTCTGACTCCCGCCGAAGAAATCATGAAAGAAGGAACGGACGCATTCTTTCTTTCCAACGGTCCCGGAGATCCGGCTCCGCTCGATTACGCGATCGATGCGACGCGCAAGATTATGGAGAAGGGTTATCCTCTTTTCGGAATCTGTCTCGGTCATCAAATCATCGGTTTGTCCTTAGGCAAAAAAACCGAAAAGATGAAGTTCGGTCATCGAGGCGGTAACCAACCGGTTAAGAATTTATCCACCGGACAAGTGGAGATCACTTCGCAAAACCACGGTTTTGCGGTGATCGACGATCAAAAATCGGACGAGCCCGTTTCGTTTGTAAACTTGAACGACGACACCGTGGAAGGGATTTTGAAATCCGGTTATCCTTTGCTGACCGTTCAATATCATCCGGAAAGCGCGCCCGGCCCGAACGATTCCCGTTATCTATTTCAAAAATTTTACGATCTCGTTGAGTCCGCAAAAAGAGGGTTATAATCGATGGCAGAATTTCCGCAACTTCCCGATCAAATTTTAGGTCTTCCCGTTGGAAAAGATTTTTCCATGGAAGCCCTCGTCAAAGACGTTTGGAATCCAGAAACGGACGACCTTTTTCCTCCTAAGAATTTTCTCGGAATCGGCTACGGCGTAAACTTTTACGCGATCGCCAGAAAAACCGGATTGCTTTGAACAACAATAAAAGAGCGAGCTTGTCGGAGTTCCGACAAGCTTTAAGGAAAAAATCCTTCTTAAGAAAATTATAATTTTATAATACATGGATCCCGTCGAAACTCAGCATAACCTCATCGGATGCGCGTTAGGTACTTCATTACATCGCTATGAGTAAGTAGGATACGTTCAAACCGATTTTTAAAAAGATCGAACTTACGGCAGATTGCTGAAAATCAGCTATTCTCTTTCAGTCGTATATCTTTTGAAATGTTCCTCGATTGTCGGAATCAACGCTTTTAAATGTTGGTTGACGTTTATCAGTTCGTATGTTTCTTTTTTTAAGGAAACGTCGAAAACAGTTCCTTTTCGAATGACCATGACGTTTGGAAATCCTACGTTTTTCAGTCGATACAACATTCTTGAGATCCAGACGCTTGGAAAGCCGGATTTCGGATCCCTTCCTTTCAAGTATAGGATATTTACGTCGCCCAAAAGCGGAATCAACTCTTTTCGAATTTGTGGCTCACTGGATTCTCTGGAGGTATAACAGAAAAATTTTTGACCTTCGTTCTCTAACAGGAAATTCTCATATTCGTTTTCAAGTTTCTTGTTTTTGTAAAAATCTATTTTTAAAATCAAAAATAGACCCAAAATCAAAAAGGGAAATGTGAGGACGATAGAAATCGGAATCATCACGAGAGTGACCGTACCAATCAAAATCCGTCGGAATACGATTCGAATCTTTTCTAAACTGGAACTTCCCATAACGTTATCCGCACGTGTTGTATTGTATGTAAAGTCCTAACCACTATTTCCTGATCCCTAACGAACTAAAAAGTAGGATCTCCCACTTTTTTTCGATCCAATTTTTATTGAATGAATAGAATTCTTCTTTTCGAACACGTTTCCTTTTTGAAAAATCGAACCTATGCAACCAAGAATCAATATCATCCACTCAGCGTAAAACGGTCTTTCCAAAGAGGAAGTGGATCAGGTGATCGCAAAAGCGGAAAGAGCCGGAGCCAAAATCGGAAAACGACCTCAAGACGTTTTTTGGGGAGGTTATTTCGAGGATCCGGAAGGTTATTATTGGGAAGTCGCTTGGAATCCCGGTTTTTATCCGGGGCCAAAATCGGAAAATTAAAGGGAAGTGGATCTATGCGATTTTTGAAAATTATAATTTACTCATGTTTTATTTTTTTGTATGGAATTCAATTCAATTTATTTGCAACGAAATTGAACACAAGCATCCCCTCCTATGCAGGAGACTTTGAATCTGATTCGGTTGTTCAGGACCCGTATTCGCAATATGGAACTCCGACAAATCCTAATGTCTCAGCGTCTGTAATGATGGAACTTATATGGGTGGTGGCAAAGCTCTTTGAAAGGCCCTACGCCGCTTTAGTTGGGGATAAATACGGATATATAGATAAGACCGGAAAATTTATAATTCCATCTCAATTTGATAACGCACATTCCTTTTCGGAGGGTCTTGCGGCCGTTCAGATTGGGAAAAAATGGGGGTTTATAGACAAGACCGGAAATTTTGTAATTCCACCTCGATTTTATTATGCAGAGTCTTTTTCAGAGGGTCTTGCGGCCGTTCAGATTTGTGAAGAAGGGAGCGATAACGGATGCTGGAAATGGAAATACGGGTACATAGACAAAACCGGAAATTTTGTAATTCCACCTCAATTTTATAACGCTGATTCTTTTTCAGAGGGTCTTGCGGCGATTGATTTTTGTGAAACGGGACCAGAGCACGAATGTAGATACGGATATATAGACAAGACCGGAAATTTTGTAATTCAACCTCAATTTAAAAACGCCTATTCTTTTTCAGAAGGCCTTGCTTCCGTTCAGATTGGAGAAAAATGGGGAATTGTAAATAAGAAGGGAGACATTGTTATTCGACCTCGATTTGAGGATGCAATTTTCTTTTCAGAGGGACTTGCTTCTGTTCAGACTGGAAAAACATGGGAATGGAAAAATGGGTACATGGACAAAACCGAAAACATCGTAATTCCATCTCAATTTGATAACGCACATTCCTTTTCGGAGGGACTTGCGGCCGTTAAGATTGGAGAACAATGGGGGTATATAAATCGATTGGGAAAATTGGTAATCCAACCTAAATTTGATTATGTATATTCTTTTTCAAAGGGCCTTGCACGTGTTTCTATACATGGGCAATATGGGTTTATAGACAAAACCGGAAATTTTGTAATTCAGCCTCAATTTTATAATGCCTATTCTTTTTCAGGGGGTCTTGCGGCCGTTAAGATTTGTGTAGAAAGAGAGCCGGAACAGGGATGTTTGAAATTAAAATACGGATATATAGACAAGACCGGAAATGTTGCAATTCCACCTCAATTTGAAATAGCGTCGCATTTTTCGGAAGGGCTGGCACTTGCAGTGCGTAACAAAATATGGATAGCGATCCAACGGAATGACAGAGATCGACGATGTCAGGATTTGCCCCCAAATTTGTGTCAATGAAGTCCCTTAAAAGGAATCTAATTTCAATCAATCGCCGAAAACAATGGTGAACCGGTTTAGGGCTTTTCCTTAATCTTGAATCGATTCAAAAATAAGGAACAATATGAATCCGGTTTTATTTTTGGAGCATGGATCCCCTCTCGTAACTCCTTCGGACTTCACTCGAAGTTTGGAGGAATTCGGAAGTAAACTTGGCGGTGTGGAAAATATTCTCGTGCTGTCCGCACATTGGAAAACAAGACGGAACGTATGTGACCGTTTCCGATCTGGACTCCTGGTTCGGCGAAGAAGCCTTGAAATTGGCGTCTCGATTTGACAATCGAAACGGAAACGATTCCTATATGAAAAACCTCGGAAACCTAAAAGCTCTCCACGAATTGGAGCAAAAACAAGAAAATCATTCGCAGGAAAATAGTCGGGGAATCTAACGCGCGTTTGTCGAATTAAAAAACGCAAATAGAATTCAATTTTACTAATATCCTTTTTGTTTTATCGGAACAAAAGAAACCGTAAAATCGGAGAATTTAGTCTTTTGAATCAGATCCCGCTTTTTACGTTCCAACTTCTCTATATCCAAGGAAACATTGTGTTGTTTTACGAGCAGATGTCTTCTCTCCCGTTTGGGAATTTTATCCTCTTCGAACAATTTCTCATATTTCTGAAGAAATTCGCGATCGATCTCCAATCGTTTTGCATATTCCTCGAAAAGATCGGTAACATCCTGGATCGTTTCGTCACTTTTCTCGACCAGTTCGAGATTTCGCAGCTCGATCAGAAAATGATCCTGACTTGCGAACGGAATCTTGAACTTGATATTGGCGTTCGTACTTTTCGAAATAAAACCCCGATAGTTATGAACGAGGTTTTGGATTCGATCCCGAGACTTGGAAACTTTTTCCGATTCCACCACCACTTTGAGCGAATGCGCGTAGAACCGTTTAGCTAAGTGAGAATGATCCGTATCGGTTGTAGGTCCTGCAAAAATGATTCCGGTCGAAAAAAGAAATAGAATCCAATAATACGAACCGAACAACATTCGAGTCAGCATAAGACAATTCTACGTTTCGTCAATCTCACTTTTAAAGTTTTGCCTTCGGATCAATGAAAATGAAAAAGCCCGAGATAAAAATCCGAGCTTTTCATAAAATTGTGTTTCCGGTTCTTCGTTTAACAAAATCGGGAACGACCGCGATTTTGCGTTCAGATCGATCGAAGGAATCCACCAAGAGAATCATCTTTCCGTTTTTCGGATATATTCCGAGACCAATCTGATTTTATATTCTTCGTTTGGATCGACGCTCAAAATCTGGTGGAACGTATCGCAATCCAAGCCGGAATCCGAAATGAATCGTTCAAAAAGCGCATGTCTTTGTTTCAAAAATGGCAATAACCCATGTGTAAAAGCATCTTTTTTCGATAAGTTTAAAGAATTCCATTCTCATTCATATTCGCTTTCTCTTTCCTTCAGAGTCGTTTACAAATTTCGAATTCTGCGAGATGATCCGAACTTATTACTTGGACGCATGAAAAAAATACTATAATAAGTTTGTTTCAAAATTTAGAATGTTTAGATCTTCTTCAAAAAAAGCCAACAATTCTGGATTCGGCGCAATCTTGTAAGCGCTTCTATATCTTTGCAAAAACCGTTCGTTAATTTTTGGTGCCATTTTCATGCGTTCGAGTAGTATGTGTTTTCGGATCGAGAACATCGGAAGAATGGTACAACCGGTCGGTCCGTAGTCGTAAGATTTCCCAATCGATAAATCGAAATCCGATATCATTTGGAGTCCATGCTTTTTGTCCCGGAAAAAAGACGATTCTAAAATTCCGAAGTCAGCCAAGTTCCGACGCGGCCAAAACCGAGACTCGCGTTTATCAATTCTTCGTTTCCCTTCAAAGATAAAAACAAAGGAGAAATGGGATGAACTTCCGTAGAACACGATCGGAATTCCGTCCACAAAAAGTTTCGTGCGCATATAAGGAACTTTTTTAGGAAAAAAATAATTCGGAAGAACATAAGGAAGCCCCTACAAAAAAAAGAATTCGAACAAAATCGTATCTTTTTCGAAAAAGAAAAAACGCGAACGGCAAAAAGGATAGAACCGCCTGTTAAAACTTGAACGAACCGATCAATGTGAAATAAGGATCGCCCGGCAAACGAGTGCGCCAAACAGAGAATCAAAGTGTAGATCCCATACGATGATTCTAAAGATGAAAATCGAAACTCTCATTTAAAAAGAAATTTTCGAACCCGAGTCAGGCGTTCCTTACTCGGATTCAAATCTACGGATCTTTCTTGTTCCTCTTCCCGAATCAAATCGTAAAGAACCCGATATGCCTGCTCTCCGTCGTAAGAAATCAGTAAAAGATCCGTGCCGGCGCGAAGACTATCCGACGCCGCTTTCGAAATTCCTCCCTTCCGATAAAAAACCGGAAACATGTTCAGATCGTCGGTGATTAGAATCACTTCGGAAGAAATTTTTTCCCTCACATAACGTCTGATCACCGCTTCGGAAACGGAGACCGGATTTTCGGGATCGACCCCTTTCCAGATCGAATGCGAAAGCATAAACGCAAGTAACGGAAATTTTTCCACGTTCTTTCGAAACGGAATCAAATCGGTTTGCTCCGATTCGGAAACCGATTTCGTTATGAACCCGGAAAAAAAATGTGTGTCTTCTCGAACCGAAGCGATTCCGGGAAAATGTTTCAACGTAGGTAAGATTCCGTTTTGTAAAAGAATTTCGGAAGCGATCCCTACCGCTTCCGAGGCAATCTCCGGATTTTCGGAGACCGCGCGAGAACTGATCTTACTAAAAAAATCCAGAGAATTGGAATGTTCCTTTTTTAAATCCGCAACCGGCGCGAAATTAAGATTCAAACCGATATCACTTAACGTCTCGCTTGCGATTCTCAGCTCTTTACGAATCTCCGCCTTATCCGAAATAAAAGTCGAACTTCCCTTATACAACTCTCCCAAACCTTTCGGTCTCGGCAAAGGAGGAGACAAACGCGAAACGGGGCCGCCCTCCTGATCGGAAGCGATGATCGCCGGAGGAAAACCTATATTTTTCCTTACAATCTGAATCCTTTCGATTTTCGCTCGCAAACCGTTCGTATCGAGATCGGTTACATTATGCGCCGTTATGAAAAAACCCGCAAAGGGAATCCGGAGCAATTCGGAAAGTTGTTCGTCGTTTCTGTAACCGACGAGAACGTGTTCGGCGTATTTGGCGAGAATGATTCGATCCGCGCCCGATACGAAACGTTTACTTCCCTGAAAGTCCGTTTCCAAATAAGAATATACGAATATACTTAAAAGAGGAATCACAGAAAAAAAGAAGTGAAGCCGACGCATCGTTCTACTCAATGAAACGATTTTTAAAGCGGGAAGAAATAGTAAAAGATGCGTTAACGTCAAAGCGGAAACGATCCAAGGGACAATGTCCCGAATCTTGAGTAGGATCGGATCCTTTGCGAAAAAAGTCAGAATTAAACCTACAACTTGAATCGAAAAATTGATCAATAAGAGAAATACAACAATAAGACGCATTCAAAACTCCCCTGAGTTCGATTCGAAGACGGGCATTTTCATTTCGTAAAATCGAAACCGTCTTTTGCTAAGAAAATAAAAAAGCCCGATGAACTCGAGCTTTTTCGGAATCGGACGGAGCGTCTTTGTTTTATATTAGAATATCCTTAAGTTCTAAAACAAAGACTCGATCTTAATTTCCTTTTACCTACCCTTGAAACGCCTCCAGAACGAGCTGATCCTGTTCCTGTAAGTGCAGTTTCATATGACCTGCGGCAGGGCTCGGCGACTCGTGTCTTCCCGCATACGTAAGTCTTATGTTTGCGGGAATCATATCTTCGATTCTTTCCCGAACAAAGAACCAAGCTCCTTGGTTCTTAGGCTCCTCCTGACACCAAACGAACTGTTTTGCGTTTTTGAAGGTTTTGAGAACGTTTTCAATTTCTTTCTCAGGGAACGGATAAATCTGTTCCACACGAACGAGCGCCACGTTCTTAACCTTATTCTCATCACGGTATTTCATTAAATCATAATATACTTTACCTGCGGAGAAGATCACCTTTTCGATTTTGTCAGATTTGGAACCGCTGTCGTCCACAAGAATCTCTCTAAACGCGCCCTGAAGAATGTCTTCTACGGGAGAAAGAGAAGCCGGAAATCTCAGCAAACTTTTCGGAGTTACGATCACGAGAGGTTTGCGGTAATTTCTAAGCATCTGCCTTCTTAAAAGATGAAAATACTGAGCCGCGGTCGTGAGGTTACAAACCTGCATATTGTTGAGCGCACAGAGTTGTAAAAATCTTTCCAATCTCGCGGAAGAATGTTCCGGTCCCTGACCTTCGTAACCGTGAGGAAGAAGCATCGTAAGTCCTGAAAGTCTTTGCCACTTCACTTCGGAACTGGAAATGAACTGATCGAAGATCACCTGCGCGCTGTTCGCAAAGTCTCCGAACTGAGCTTCCCATATCACGAGTGCGTTCGGATCCGAAAGAGAATATCCGTATTCAAAGCCCAAAACCGAAAATTCGGAAAGTGAGGAATTGATGATCTCCGCCTTAGCCTGCTTCGGAGAGATATGATTGAGAGGAATGTATTTCTCGTTCGTATTCGTGTCTACTAGAACCGCATGACGGTGAGAGAACGTTCCTCTCTGAGAATCCTGACCGGAAAGCCGAATTCTAAACCCGCTTTCCAAGATCGATCCAAACGAAAGCGCTTCTGCAAATCCCCAATCTACGGGAATTTTTCCTTCCGCCATTTCCTTTCTACTTTGAAGAAGTTTTACGAGTTTGGAATTCGGAGTAAAACCTTGAGGAACGCCGGTTAACGCCTGAACGATTCCATGCATCTGCTCGGCAAGAAGTTTTGTAGCGGGTTCCGAATCCAAAGACATCTTAGAAAACTTGGACCAAACACCCTGCATGGTATCGACACGAATCTTAACGTCCTGCTCTTTGGCTCTTTGGAAAGAATCTTCCAGTCCGTGCATCGATCCGTTTTTGATAAAGTCGATGTCTTCCTGTTGGATATCGCCTTCTTCCACGAGTCTTTTCTCGTAGAGTTTCACCGTAGGGGGATGATTTTTAATCGTAGCGTACATTTTAGGCTGCGTAAAAGCAGGTTCGTCGGTTTCATTGTGACCGAGTCTTCTGTAACAAACTAAATCGATGATAAAATCTTTTTTGAATTTTTGACGGTATTCCATCCCGAGTTTAACAACTCGGTAAACCGCTTCCGGATCGTCTCCGTTTACGTGGATGATTGGGATTTGAAATCCTTTTGCAAGATCGGTTGCATACAACGTGGATCTGGATTCGTCGGGAAGTGTCGTAAATCCGATCTGGTTGTTGACCACGATGTGAAAGGTTCCGCCCGTAGTATAACCTTCGAGATTCATCAGATTGAGAGTTTCCGCTACCACACCCTGACCCGCAAACGCTGCGTCCCCGTGAATCAGAATCGGCATGTATTTCGCGCGATCCTTATCTCCGATAAGTTCCTGACGAGCGCGAACGGATCCTGTTACGACAGGGCCCACACATTCCAAGTGACTCGGATTGAACGCGAGAGAAAGTTTGACCTCTTTCCCCGCGGTAGTCATTCTACTGTTGGAATATCCCAAGTGATACTTAACGTCCGCATAACTCAGGTTATCCTTATCGGTCTTCTCTTCGAATTCGGCAAAGATGAGTGACGCGGGTTTTTCGATGATGTTTACGAGAACGTTCAGTCGTCCTCTGTGCGCCATTCCGATCACAAGTCCGTCCATCTTATGATGACCCGCCTCTTCCACGATCGTATCAAGAAGAGGAATGAAGGATTCTCCCCCTTCGAGTGAGAATCTTTTTTTACCGACGTATTTTTTCGCAAGAAACGTTTCGAAGTAATCCGCTTGGAATAACTTTTCGAACAGTCTGAGTTTGATGCTCTTAGGCAGAGGAGCTAAGAATTCCGGAGACTCCATCCTTTTTTGAAGCCATTCTCTTTCCACATCGTCGACTAAGTAAAAGTGCTCCGCTCCGATCGTATTGCAGTAAACTTTCTCATAAAGATCCACGATCTCAGCAAGCTTCACTCTTCCGAGAGTATCGCTATCCACGACCGTTTCTAAATCTGCGGGAGAAATACTATGCAGTTTGGAATCGATGAATGTACGATTCGGCTTTTGAATTCCGAGAGGGTCTAATTTTGCCGCAAGATGCCCTTGTCTTCTGTATGCGTTGAGAAGGTTGATGATCCCCATCTCTCGGATGGAACCGGCCCGAGCATCGGTAAAAGAAGTCGCCACAGCGGACTTTCCGTTTCCGTTCGTATATCCGCTTCCGTTTGTAAGACCATTGGTGTCCACTTCTTGAAAGAAGGATTTCCATTCTTTGTCCACTGTTTCGGGATTGAGTTTGTACTGATTATAAAGTTCTTCCAGGAGAACTCCGTTCTCTCCATAAAGCGCCATGAGTTTTTCGATCTTCATTACTTAAAACCTGCCTGATTCACGCGTGAATCGCCCACTTATCCACCGCCATTGCCGCTTCTTTGATCACTTCCGACAAAGTCGGATGCGCATGGAAACTCCTCGCTATATCTTCCGCGGAAGCCCCAAATTCCATCGCAACCGCCAATTCCGCCACCATATCCGAAGCCCTCGGCCCGAATATAAAAGCTCCTAAAAGCTTATCCGTTTTTTTATCCGCTAATATTTTGACTTGTCCTTCGGCTTCGTTCATCGCTTTTGAGCGCGCATTTGGACGAAAGAGCGATTTTCCGGTTTTATATTCGATTTTCGCCGCTTTCAATTCTTCCTCGCCTTTTCCTACCCAAGCCATTTCCGGCCAAGTATATATGACGTAAGGAACCGCGTCGTAATTGACATGTCCCGATTGTCCCGCTAAAAGCTCGGCCAGAGCCACACCTTCTTCTTCCGCTTTGTGCGCAAGCATCGGTCCGTCGATCGCATCCCCAATCGCATAGATTCCCGGAACGGATGTTTGAAAATGTCCGTCCACTTGGATTCGTTTACGAGATGTTAATACGACACCCGCTTCTTCCAATCCCACGCCTTCAAGGAAGGGCCTGCGTCCGACCGCGACGAGAACTACATCCGCTTCCAATTCTTTGAGCTGCCCCTTAGAATCCTCGATTTGAACCTTGACTCCGTTTTTTGCCGTAGTCGCCCCCTTGACCTTGTGCTCGAATAAGAACTCCATGCCTTGCGCGGTCAAAGAACGTTCTAGCAACGCGCCCATTTGACGGTCCACGTTGGAAATCAGTCCGGGTAAGAACTCCACGACCGTAACCGCGGTTCCAAGCCTTGCCCAAACCGATCCGAGTTCAAGCCCGATCACTCCGGCCCCGATGATGATCATCTTTTTAGGAATTTTACGAATGTCGATCGCGTGATCGGAAGTGATGATGTTTTTTCCATCCACGGTCAAACCGGGAATGTCGATCGGAACCGATCCAGTTGCGACTACGATATGTTTTGCGTTGATGATTTCTTTGTTTCCGTCGCTCGATGCGACTTCCACTTTACCCGCGGATAAGACCTTTCCAAAACCTTGGTAACGTTTGATCTTATTTTTGCCTATTAAGAAGTCGACCCCGTCGGTGACTTCCTTTACGATCTGATCCTTTCGGTTCATGAGTTTGCCGAGATCTACTTCGACTTTTCCGACGGTAATCCCGTGAACTTCGAGTTTGTGCAGAGCTTTGTGATATTCTTCGGATGAGTCCAAAAGAGCTTTGGAGGGAATACAACCCACATTGAGACAGGTGCCTCCGAGGGTTTTTCTTTTTTCAATGATTGCGGTTTTAAAACCGAGTTGAGCGGACCGGATGGCGCAAACGTAGCCCCCCGGTCCCGCACCGATCACGACTACGTCAAATTCTGCTGACATGCTTCCTCTTTCATTAAAGTTCGAGTAAAAGTCGGGTCGGATCTTCGATCGCTTCCTTGACCTTTACGAGGAACGTAACCGCTTCTTTCCCGTCTACGATTCTGTGGTCGTAGGAAAGTGCGAGATACATCATCGGACGGATCACGATTTGATCGTTTACCACCACCGCACGCTTTACTATATTATGAAGTCCTAAAATTCCGCTCTGAGGAGGGTTTAAAATCGGAGTGGACATCATGGAGCCGTAGATTCCCCCGTTGGAAATCGTAAACGTTCCGCCCTCCATCTCCGAAAGTTCGATTTTTCCGTCCTTAACTCGGTTGGCAAGTCTTACAATCTCTTGCTCCACTCCCGCAAAGCTCAAAAGATCCGCGTCTCTTACGATCGGAACCACAAGTCCCTTAGGTCCTCCGACAGCGACCCCGATATCATAAAAGTTCTTATATACGACGTCGTTTCCCCGAATTTCCGCGTTGATCGCGGGAATCGTTTTGAGCGCGTGGATGGCCGCTTTCGTAAAAAAACTCATAAATCCAAGGCCCACGTTATGCGCCTCTTTAAAGCGATCCTTATAACGATTCTTTAGCTCCATTACGGCGCTCATATCCACTTCGTTAAAGGTCGTTAAAATAGCTGCGTTGTGTTGCGCCGATACGAGACGTTCCGCGATCACTTTGCGTAGACGAGTCATAGGAACCGCGTTTTCTCTCGGAAGATCCGTTCTTCTCGCGACAGGAACCGCTTTTGGAATTTCCGGAGAAGGAGCCGTTTTAACCGCAGCGGATGCCGTCGCTACGGAAG